>LZRQ01000098.1 GCA_002159155.1 Firmicutes bacterium ZCTH02-B6 | reverse complement strand
ATCTCGAGCCGGTCGAGGGCCTCCTCAACGGCCGCGAACACCCGCTCCGCCGTTTCCCGCAGCACTCCGTCGTCCTCGGCCGCATCGGGCTCGGGGATTCGCCCGCCGGCAAATCGCTCGATCATGGACGCGGTACGCCACACGAGATTGCCCAGGTCATTGGCCAAGTCCGCATTGATGCGCCGGACCAACGCCTCTTCGGAGTAGTTGCCGTCAGCCCCAAAGGGCACCTCCCTCAGGAGGAAATAGCGCACCGCATCGACACCGTACTTGGCCACCAACTGCGTGGGATCGATGACCTGGCCTCCCGCCCGGGACTTGCTCATCTTGCCGCCGTCGATCAGCAGCCATCCGTGGCCGTAGACGCACTTGGGCAACGGCTCGCCCAGGGCCATCAAGATGGCCGGCCAGATGATCGCATGGAAACGCAGGATGTCCTTGCCGATCAGGTGCACGTCCGCGGGCCAGAAGCGCTGGTACAGCTCGCCGCCGGGGTAGCCCAGGGCGGTGATGTAGTTGGAAAGAGCGTCCACCCAGACGTAGATCACGTGGTTGGGGTCAAACGGGACCGGGATGCCCCACTTAAACGACGTGCGGGAAACCGACAGATCCTCCAGGCCCCGCTCAATAAAGCGCACCACCTCATTGCGGCGCGATTCGGGCTGCACGAAGCCCGGGTTGCGGCGGATGTGGTCGAGCAGTGCCGGCCCGTACTTGGATAGGCGGAAAAAGTAGCTTTCCTCCTCCACCCACTCCACCGGCTTTTCGTGTACGGGGCAAATGTTGCCTTCCTTGAGGTCGGTTTCCGTGTAGTACGCCTCGCAGTTGGTGCAGTAGAGTCCCCGGTATACGCCCTTGTAGATGTCGCCCTGGTCGTACAGCTTCTTGAAAATCTCTTGGACCCGCTGCTTGTGGCGTTCCTCGGTGGTGCGGATGAAGTCGTCGTAGCTGATGTTGAGGGTCTGCCACAGTTCCTTGATCCACGCGACGATCTCGTCAACGTACGCCAAGGGTTCTTTGCCCGCCTGACGGGCCGCCCGTTCCACGTTGAGCCCATGCTCGTCGGTGCCGGTCAGAAACCACGTGTCGTGCCCCTTTAACCGGTGATACCGCGCCAGCGCGTCGGCGGCCACCGTCGTGTACGTGTGCCCGACGTGCAGCTTGTTGTTGGGATAGTAGATGGGCGTGGTGATGTAAAACGTGCGCTGCGCCATAGACCTGTTCCCTCCCGTCAAGTGTCACGCCAACTGATCCGGCCCGCTGGGCCTCCGCCGCTCCGGTCAACTGCCCTCGCGGGAAAAAATAACGCCCCCGCGGCCCCATGGGCCTGCGGGGGCGAAAGATGGCCTTTCGCGGTACCACCCCGGTTCGGCGCCGCCTCGCGGCGAGCGCCCTCGGCAGGTACTCCCGGTGAAATCCGGTCCATACCCTGGCGCTGTAACGGGCGCCTCGGCTGCACAACCGGCCCGACGGCCGGCCCGTCAGCCTCCCGGCCCCACCTACTGGCAGCGTGCGGTGCGTCTCCCATGACGCTTGCGCCGCGTTGGGCGGGCTGCTCCAGGGCCATCTTCAGCGGAACCTCCGACGCCGGCTTGCACCACACCCGGCTCGCTGAGGTCGGCGGAATCCCGCCTACTCCTCCCTGTCATCGCACATGACCGAATCAATTTCCTTCAATTCTAGCCGAGCCCACCAGGGCTGTCAACGGTTCCTGCCCGGCGGCCCGGCGTCCGGCCTGTTGCCGGCGCCCGGTCAATCGCCAGCGTCAGGCCAATCGCCGGCGTCCGGGCTCATGGCCCAGGTCGAGTCACGACACCGCCTGGGCTGTTGGCGGGCGCCGCGCCCCCGGCGGTCCCCGCTTGTGCGTACAGCCGCTCGATGACCCTCTCGATGTCGGGCTCCTCCATGTAAATGTCGCGAATCGGCCCGCAGCGGTTCAACGCCGCGATCACCTCCGCAGCGGTGCACCGGGACCGGTCAAAGGCGACCGTCACGGTCGGGCCTTCCTGCACCGCCGCCGTCCACGGTCCCACCAACGGTCCTGCTGGCGGAGCGGCGAACTCGACCCGCATGCTCGAGGGCACCCCCACCGCCCGGCGCATGCCCTCCACGTCGCCGTCGTAAACGAGCCGCCCGTGGTTGATAACCATCACCCGCGAGCACAGTTCCTCAATATCGTCCATGTCATGGGTCGTGAGCAGGATGGTCGTCCCCTCCCGCCGGTTGATCTCCCGGAGGAACTCCCGGATCCGGCGCTTGGCGACCGCGTCCAAGCCGATGGTGGGCTCGTCCAGAAAGACGACCGGCGGGCGGTGAAGCCAGGCGGCGACCAGGTCCGCCCGCATGCGTTGGCCGAGGGAGAGCTTGCGAACCGGCACATCCAGGATTGCACCGATCTCCAGCATCTCGTCAAATCGCTTCAAGGCCGCCCGGTAATCGGCTGGTTTCACCCCGTACATCGCCGCCAAAAGCTCGAGCGTGTCGCGGACAGGCAAGTCCCACCACGCTTGGGTGCGTTGGCCAAACACGACACCGAGCCGCCTGACCACCTCCTGCCGGTGGCGCTGGGGGCTGCGGCCCTCGATCCGAACCTCCCCCGACGTCGGGTGCAAGATTCCGGCCAGCATCTTGATGGTCGTGGACTTGCCAGCCCCGTTGGGCCCAAGATACCCGACCAACTCCCCGCGGCGGATCGCGAAAGAAATGCCGTCCACCGCCCGGACCTCCCGTCCCTCCCAGGAAAAAAGGCCCCGCAGCGCGCCCAGCACACCCGGCCGATCTTTGGCGACCCGGAACACTTTACGCAACTCCACGGCTTCCACGATGGCGCTCAATGTCGACGCCTCCCCACGCCTGCACGCCCCTGAGCTCAGGTCACGTCCCCGTGCTCTGGTAGTGCCGCTCGCCTAGTCGCCAGCAACCATACGCCAGCACGGCGAATCCAACCATCACCAGCGGCGACGCCCAAAGGACCCATGGGCCGCCGCCTTTGCCGAGCAGGTACTGCACCGGGACGAAGTTCATGAATCCCACCGGCAACACGCTCGTCAGCAGCGCCCGTAGCCAACCGGGATACACGGTAAGAGGGTAATGGCTGGCCGCGACGGGCGCGTACATGACAAAGGTCTGGAACTCGTCGATGCGCACCACCCAAAACCCGAAGGCAGCCGTGATGAGGGCGAGGCTAAACGGCACCAGGGTCCCCATGATGCTGACCGCCGCCACATAGGCGACCTCAAGTGCGTCGAGCGCCCCGGTTTCCCACAGGCGCCACGAGCAGATGCCCACGAGCAGTGCCCCCTGCAGGGAGTTCCCAAGCCGCTCGGGTTCCACATTGCGCCCGAGCAGGGTAAAGAGCGTCGGCCACGGGCGCACGAGAAGCCCGTCAAACTCGCCCCGCACCAGGTACCGCTCAAACTCGTGCAGCTCCGCCCCAAAGGTGCGGTACAGCCCCATGGCGACGCTGGCCATCCCGTAAAGAAGCCCGACTTCGTAGACATCCCAGCCGCCCAAGCGCGGGAAGCGCGTTAAGATGGCGGCAATCATGAGGAAATCCGTGGCGGACAAGACCCCATACAAAAGCAGCCCGGTAATGAAGTCAGCCCTGTACTGCATCTTCGCCCGCATCGCCGACTGGACGCTGCGCAGGTACAGTTGGACGGCGGGCAATAGACCCGTCACCCTCCCTGCACCTCCAGCCGGCGCCGGGCCAAGACGGTGAGCCCCCGGCAAAGAACGGTCAGTACCGCGGCCCAAACAACAGGCCCCAGGAGAGCGTCCACACCGGCCATCTCCAGGTAAATGCGGGCCGGGTCGTGATGCAAGGGTGCGAAAGGCAAGAAGCGCGCCACCGTGTCAAAGGGCCGGGGCAACAAGTCGATCGGCACGAGAAACCCTGAAAACGCGGTGTGGAGCGTAAAAAACAGGTGGTTGGCCGCGCGGATCTGCGTGGTCCAAATCGAGCTAATCCCGATGAGGTACTGCAGACACAAGCCGATATAAATACTTAACACCACACCGCCAGCGAGCAGCACGGTTGTCACGGGCCGCTGCGGCACGTGCACGCCCGCTACGAGCCCAAAGACGATGGCCAGCGGCAGACTGCGGTGCAGCAGGCTGTACACGACATTGCCCATCTCGCGGCTGAGGGCCAGCCAGTGGAAGTCCAGCGGGCGCAACAGTTCCACCCCGATAACGCCGGTGCGCACGGCCTCCGGGATGCCCAACCCGCGCGTAAGAAACACGCTGGCCCACAACATCACCTGATTGAAGGCCACCCAGTGAACCATCGTTGTCCCACCGTAGGCATCCGCGGCCGGACTTCCGCCGGCCGCTGCCTGCCAGATGGCCATGTACATGAACCCGAAGATCGCGCTGGCGATGTTGTTGACTAAGTGCGCGGCGCGATACTGCAGACGGAGGCGGTAAGCTTTCGCAGCAAACAACAGATAGGCATTCATCGGTCTTGTCACGCGCCGGTGTCTCCCTCGCCCTTTATGTCGCAAGGGATTGGAGCTTGAAGCCGTTTTCCTGCCGAAACGGCAGGCCGGTGCTAGAGCCGCGAGACAAGATTTTACAAGTACGCAATCGGGCGCGCAAGGGGGACTTTCAACCGCAACCGATCTTGCGGGACCCTGCTGGAGCGTCCAGGAAATCCCGGTCCCGATGCGGGCATACACATGCACCAGGAGGCGGCGGGCGTGGGGGAAGGCACCGTCATCTTGCTGCTCATCCTGGCGGCAGGTCTGTTGGGCGGCAACGACCTCGTGTCGGTCGCAGCGGCTGTCCTGCTCCTGTTGCGGACGACCGGCTTCGGGCCCGCCTTGCGGTTCCTCGAAGATCACGGGCTGGACCTCGGCGTCGTTTTCCTGCTTCTCGGGCTGCTTTTGCCGTTCGCAACCGATCGGCTCGGTTTGGCCGCCACCGCGTCCAGTTTAGTTAAACCTGCCGGCCTCATCTCCGTCGGGGTCGGCACGTTGGCGGCTTATTTGGCCGCCCAGGGCGTGGCCATGCTGCGCGTGCACCCGGAGATTTTGGTGGGACTTGTCGTCGGGTCGGTGCTCGGCGTGCACTTTCTCCACGGGATTCCCGCGGGGCCGCTGGTGGCGGCGGGCATTGCATCCGTCCTTTACCGGTTGGTACAGCGCTAGCCGGGCGCCGGAGCCTGAGCACAAGCGGGCAGAAGCCGTTGAACGAAGACAACTGTGCGGGCCTCCGCCTGGGTCGAAAGGTGCCACCGCGCCGTAGTTCCGCCTCCCGGTTTCATTGACTTATGCTGGAAATTTTAGTACTCTTTACTTGATGCCATGGCCTGCCACTGGCGGGGAGGTGCATGCGGTGAAGTCCACCGGTATTGTACGGAAAGTTGACGAGTTGGGACGGGTTGTCATCCCTATCGAGCTGCGCCGCACCCTGCAGATTGAGCAGAAGGACGCGCTGGAAATTTACGTGGACGGGGAAATGATTATCCTCAAGAAGTACCAGCCCGCCTGCATCTTCTGCGGGAACGCGAGCAACATCAAGCATTTCCGGGAAAAAAACATCTGCGTCAACTGCCTCAAGGAGATGCAGCAGCTGACGCTGGAGCCATCGGCCTAGCTGTCCCGGGCGCGATCCCCTGGCGGAGCGTCGGTGCCCGGGGACGCGCTCGGCGCAGGGAGAGCCATTGCCGCCTGGTACACCGTGCGCCGCGGGAGCCCGAGCTCCGCGGCCACGGCGCGCACGGCGGCTTTTTTGTCGGCTCCGGCCCGCATGTGGGCGCGCAAGCGTTCCCGGATCTCCCGCTCGTCCAGCCCCGCCTCATTTGCCCCGGAACCGGTTTTTTCCGCCCCCTGGGGTGCTCCGGCCACCACGATGACGAACTCTCCCTGCGGTGTCCGCTCGGCCCACTCCCGTACGAGCCCGCTTAAGCGATCCCGCTGCCACTCTTCATGGACCTTGGTCAGCTCGCGGGCGATGCACGCCTGGCGGTCGCCCAACACGGCCAACATGTCCGCCAGCGCCGCCCGCAGCCGGTGGGGCGCCTCGTAAAAGACCAGCGTGCGCGGATCTTCTTTTACGGCCTCCAGGTGCGCCCGCCGGCGGCGGGCTTCCCTGGGGAGGAAACCTTCAAAGGCAAACCGCTCGGTCGCAAGCCCCGCACCGGCCAGCGCTGTGGCCAACGCGGTCGGCCCCGGGACAACGGTGACCTGGATACCGGCATCGACAGCCGCCCGCACGAGGCCTTGCCCAGGGTCCTGGATCACGGGCATGCCCGCGTCCGACACCAGGGCCACCGACTCGCCCCCAAGCAATCGTTCGATGATCTGCGGCACCCGCTGGGCCTCGTTGTGCTCGTGAAGGCTCACGACCGGAGTATCGATGCCAAAGTGCGCAAGGAGCTTCCGGGTGTGGCGGGTGTCCTCGGCGGCAATGAGGGACACCTCCTTGAGGACGCGCAGGACCCTCAGGGTGATGTCCTCCAGGTTTCCGATGGGCGTGCCGCAGACGTACAATTCCCCCTGGGCGGCAGCCACTCAGCCCGTCGCCTCCCCCGGCTGCGGCGGACGGCGGTGCGGGCGGCGGCGGCGTCCCCGGCGGCGGCGCCCCTTGGGATGCGGCCGCCCCTGGCCGGAACCCTCCTCTTGGTGAAACGCCTCACGGTCGACAAAATCGCCGTTGGTATCGTCTGCGTCAGACTCGTCGCCGCCAGCCGTTCCTTGCACGCCCTGCGGCTCGTCTTCGCCGCCGTCCCCGTCCACACCGGCAGGCTCGGGGTCGGCAGCTGGGTCGACCCGATGGTCCCCAACGTTGGCCGGCCCGGTCAAACAACCGTCATTCTGGTCTGCCGCTTCGCCGGGTTCGTGCCCTGGCTCGCCGTCGCGCACGGTGCGGTCATCGCCGTTGTCTGCGGCCCGGTCATCCTCGTCGCCGGTTTCTACCGCGACAGCCACGCCCGCGCTGCCGTTCCAGTCATCCGCCGCATCCGCCTCTGTCGCGGCGACTGCCGCGGCCACGGCTGCCCGCCTGCTGGCGACCACCACCGCCTCGCCGCTCTCCAGCTGCTTGAGGGATACCAGGGTGCGGCGGCCTTCGCCGAGATCCACAGCTACGCTTTCCCGGGCAACTAGCACCTCACACACCTGGCCCGTTCCGTTGGGCGTGCGGACGGTGTCGCCCACCAGAGGCAGTGCCTCGCGCAGGCTGCGGTACGTGTCCGCCTCGTATTTCAGACAACATTTGAGCCGCCCGCACTGGCCGGTCAACTTGGAGGGATTGAGGGACAGCTCCTGCTCCTTGGCCATGCGGATGGACACCGGCGCGAACTCACCCAACCACGTCGTGCAGCACAGTTCCCGCCCGCAAACCCCGATGCCACCCACTTCTTTGGCCTGGTCCCGCACGCCGATCTGGCGCAGCTCGATGCGGACCCCAAACCGGCTTGCCAGATCCTTGACCAGCTCGCGAAAGTCGACCCGCTCCTCGGACACGAAGAAAAACGTCAGCCGGCTGCGGTCAAAGGTGTACTCAACGTCGACCAGCTTCATGGGCAGCCCCCGGGCGGCGATGCGCTCCGCCGCAAATTCCTCCGCCGCCGCCTCATCCTCACGCTTGGCCCGCAGCTGCTCCCGATCCGCGTCCTCCATGTGGCGGAGGACCTTGCGCACCGGCTGCACCACGTCCTCCAGCGGCACGTCCTTGGGCGGGATGACGACTTCCCCGCATTCCACGCCGGCGGCCGTCTCCACCAGCACCTCGTCACCGACGGCCACCGGCAAGTCGCCTGGTGTAAAGTAATATATCTTGCCGGCCCGCTTGAAGCGCACGCCGACAATGCGTACCGTCTCCTCCATCGCGGAGGTTCACCCTTTCTGCGCGGCGGCCGCTTGCGTACACAAATCCAACAAGAGGACGTCCGCCGCCGTGCGCAGGCTCACGTTTTGCTGCACTTGCCGCCGAAAGGCCAGGATCGCGTCAAGAGCCCCCAGTAATGCCGCAGGCCGCAGGCGCTGCGCCCGCCGCACCAGCTCGTCCCGCTGGTCCACGTTGACGAGCCACGACGGGTCGGCCGAGGCACCGTGCGGCTGCTCGCGACATACGAGCATGTCCCGCAGCCACAGCTCAAGCATTTCCAGGATTTCCAACAATTCGTCGCGGCGATCGTGCCATGCCTGCGCCTGCTCCAGCGCGGCCGACGGGCCCGCGGTCAACGCGTCCCACAGGGCCACGGCAGTGGCCCGCCGCTCCTTCAGCGCCTGGGGCGTCCAGCGAGTCGCCTGCCAGATGCTGCCGTCACCGAGCGCCGCTCCAAGCTCGGCCGCGTCGCCGTAACCAAACCGTTCTCGCAAGATGTCGGCCGCCACGTCCCGGGGAAGCCGCCCAAAGCGGACCGGCACACACCGGGACACGACGGTGGGCAACAGCGGCGCCGTCTGGTGGGTAATCAGCACAAACACGGTGCTGCCCGGCGGTTCCTCCAGCACTTTCAACAGTGCGTTTTGGGCTGCCTCGCCGGCCGCTTCCGCGGGTTCAATGAAGAATACCTGGTACGGCCCGATCACCGGGCGCAGGGCAGCTTGCCGCTGCACTTGGCGCACTTGTTCGATGCGGATGACGTCCCCGTCCGGCTCGACCCGGTGAACGTCGGGGTGCCGCAGGCCCATGACCTCTCGGCAAGACTCGCACCGCCCGCAAGGCTCGCCGGCCGCCGGCTCGCGACACAGCAGCCCCGCCGCGAACACCAGCGCCGCGGTGGTCTTCCCTACTCCCCGGGGACCCGTAAACAAATACGCATGGGCCGCCCGCCCGCTGGCCAGCGTACCCCGCAGCATCTTGACAGCGGCGGCCTGGCCCCGCACATTCTCCCAGCTCACGGCGGTCAACCTTCTGCTCAGTTTCTGAAACCACTATAACGCTTCTACTGATAGAGGTCCAGCAACAGGCCCCGGATCTCGTCCAGGCGGGCGACGAGGGCGAGGTTGTCCCGCTCGCGGGCGAGCAGCATGCGGGTCATCTCTTCCAGCTTGGCATCGATAGTGCGCACGACAAACAGCAACCGCCGGCGGCCGCCCCGGCCGAAGCCGGTCTCGGCTTGTACGGCGTACATGCGGGCCAAGGCCGCAGAAACCGCCTGGCGGATAGCTTCCTTGTATTCCCTTAAGGCTTCGAGGCTCAACTCGGCGCGCAGGCGGGCCGCTGCCGCGTCGACATCGGCAATCGTGCGCTCCGTCTCGGCTTGCAATTCCGCCTGGCGTACCCGCAGCTCATCCTGAAACGCCGTAGACCGCGCTTGCCCACGCCATGCGGTGCCCCGGCCCGTGGTGACGGTGCCAGGTTCGGCGCGCCGGCGCCCGACCTTCATGCTCACGGTGCCGCCTCCCTGCGGGTGCTGCCCGGCAGGGGCAAGCGCTCGAGCACCGCCCGTCTCATCTCTGCCTGCACCTCGTCAACCGCCCGCCCAGCGACCGGGATGCGGACCCACCGTGCAGGTTCGCGCGCCAGCAGCCGGTGGTACGCCGCCCACACCTCCCGCTGGAAGTTGAGCCCCCGGCCCTCAATCCGGTCCGGACGGCCCCCTTCCCTGCTGAAGGCGTGCTCCGGATCGAGGTCCAGGAGAAAGGTCAGATCAGGGGACAAACCACCGGTGGCGACGGCGTTGACCTGGAGAATCTGCTCCTCATCGAGCCCAAGCCCGGCGCCTTGATATACGATGCTGGAGTCGACAAACCGCTCGCTGACGACCACTGCCCCCCGCGCGAGCGCCGGCCGGACGACTTCCTCCACGTGCTGGGCCCGATCGGCGGCCATGAGCAGCATCTCCGCCGCCGGAACCACAGCGGGGCCGTCATCTAGAAGCAAGCGCCGCAGCTCGCGGCCGAGCGCGGTACCACCCGGCTCAAAGGTGTGCACCGCCTCGACGCCCAGCTCCTGAAGCCACTTTACCAGCAGTCGTGCTTGGGTGCTCTTGCCGCACCCATCAGGCCCCTCCAAGGTAATGAAAAACCCGCGCGTTGTACCGGACATGGTCATCAGAGGTCGTCATCGTCCCAGTCGCCGTCTTCGTCGATACGGATCGGCAAGACCCGCACGTGCCGGTACGGCTCCTCGCCTACGCTTACCGACTTGAGCTGCGCCCGCTCGATGAGCTCATGCTGCAGCCGCCGCAGGTACGGCCGCCGAGGCGCCAAGTCCACCGGATGGCGCTCCCGCCGCACTTGCTGGATGGCGGCCTCGGCCTCGATGATCGCCTCGGTTTCCTCCTCACCGCCGTCTACGAGATTGGCCAAAAACGCATGGATCTGGGTCTGGGTATTGCTGCGGATGACATGGATGGGAACGCCGCTGCGTTCCACCTCCCGCAGCTTCTTCGGCATCTTGCGGTACTGCCCCTTCAGCGTCAGCACCATGTGCGCCTGGTGGGGATCGTCGGTGACCCGCACCGGTGCACCGATCTCGGCGATGGCCCGCTCGAGCCGGTTGCGGCTGACGGCGTAGGGGAAGATCCGGATGACACCGGTGGAGGCGGAGCGCATGCGGCAGCCATTGGCGGGCACCGGTTCCGGTGCCGGAGGGGTGCTGATGCGTGCCCGCTCCTCAGGCGGCTCCGATGGGCGGATGTCGATGGCACCGTCCTGGGTCCGCTGCCGGATTTCCGGGCGCGGCTCCAAACCTCGCAGCAGGTTGTCCACGGTGGTGGCCACGTCGTGGTGCACGGCCAGCCGGTCGCGATCCTGGATCTCGATGACCACAGGAAACGTGGGAGGCGCCTTGCGCTCAAGAACCGTCTTTTGCGTCCCGCGCTTGCGGGCCTCCTCGTCGCCCAGCGTAACCGCTTGTATGCCACCGATCAGGTCGGACAGCGTCGGGTTGAGCACCAGGTTTTCCAAGGTGTTGCCGTGCGCGGTCGCGACCAACTGCACTCCCCGCTCCGCGATAGTGCGAGCCGCCTGGGCCTCCGCTTCGGTGCCGATTTCGTCGATGACGATGACCTCCGGCATATGGTTTTCCACGGCCTCGATCATGACTTCGGCCTGCCTGGTGGACTTGGGCACCTGCATTCGCCGTGCGTGGCCGATGGCCGGGTGCGGCACGTCCCCATCGCCGGCAATCTCGTTGGAGGTGTCCACGATGACGACCCGCTTGTTGAGATCGTCTGCCAGCACCCGGGCCGTTTCCCGCAGCATAGTGGTCTTGCCGACGCCGGGACGGCCGAGGAGCAAGATGCTCTTGCCGCTTTCGATGACATCCCGGATGATGTCGATGGTGCCAAACACGGCGCGGCCGATGCGGCAGGTGAGGCCAATGATGGTGCCTTTGCGGTTGCGGATGGCGGAGATCCGGTGCAGTGTGCGCTCGATGCCGGCCCGGTTGTCGTCGCCAAACTCTCCCACCCGGCGTACTACATAGTCGATGTCGTCCCGGGTAACCGGCTCCTCGCTCAGGTAGACGAAACCGTCCGGGAACCGGGCCTCCGGCCGCCGTCCGAGATCTAGCACGATCTCCAACAGCTCCGAGAGGTTGTCCATGCCGATCAAGACGTCCCGGATGTCGGGCGGCAGTACATCGAGCAACTGCTCAAGGTTGTCCACAATCTCCTCACGCTTGGTCATGCCGCCATCCATCACCTCCCGGCCGGCGCGGCCACGCGCACTTTCGGCCCGTCGCTGTCCCACGCCAACCCCCGCACTTCCCCGCCTTGCCTTAGGATGTCCTGCAAATACTCCACCGCCTCCTGGGACACCTCCTCGCCAGGGTAGAGCACCGGGATGCCCGGCGGATATGGGCATACCGCGTCCGCGGCCACAAGGCCATGGGCGCGCGAGAGAGGGACAAGGCGCAAGGGGGACAGCGCCGCGGCGCGGGGCCGCATGAGCTGCCTTCCCGGAGGCGGTAGGCCGGACACGTTGCCCGGCGCGGCCTCCCGCATCGAACCGTCTCCGAGTGCTGGTCCCTCGGTTGCCAGTCGTTCCAGAGCCTGGCACAAAGCCGTCACCGTCTCACCAGTGTCGCCCAGCGTGATCAACGCCAGCACATAGCCCGCCCCCGCCAGCTCCACCTGCACGCCAAACCGGCGCAAAAGGCGGGCCGCGGCGAACCCGGAAATGCCCAGGCCCCCCACGCCGATCAACAACTTGGTCGGGTCCCAGCGCAGCGACCCGGCCGCGGGCGCCGGCCATCGGCAACCCGCGCCGGCCTCAGCGCCTGCTTCCGTTACCTCTGGCGACGGCAGGCACACAAGGCCCGGCAACGTCTCCACGTGCCGGCGGATGGTACGCGCCCGCGATATGGCCTCGTCCAGCAGCTGGGGCCCATCCAGGACCGCTTGGCGGCGCGCCACGTCCAGCGAGGCCAACAGCAGAGCCGAGGGGCTGGTCGTTTGAATCACGTTTAAGACCGCCGCGGTCGCCTCGGGCGAGATGCGGGTCGATCGCCCCAGCAGCCACGAGCTTTGCGTCAACCCGCTCAAGAGTTTGTGAGGACTTTGCGCACTCAAATCCGCACCGGCAGCCATGGCCCGGGGAGGCAAGTCGGGGTGCAGCCCAAAGTGAGCGCCGTGGGCCTCGTCCACCAGCACGGCCATGCCACGCTCATGGGCAGCCTGCGCAAGGGCGGGCAGATCCAGCGCCGCCCCGTCGTAGGTGGGGTAGGTAACCAGCACCGCGGCAGCGTCCGGGTGCTCGTCCATGGCACGGAGCCATGCTTGGAGAGGCGGGGGAAGCCACAGGCCGGTAGTCGGATCCATCACCGGCTCCACAAACACTGGCCACGCATCGGCAAGGATGATCCCGCCGATAACGGAGCGGTGGCTGTTGCGGGCAGCGATCAGTTTCCGGCCGGCCGCGGCGGCCAAGATCATCGCGTGCACGCCAGCGGTGGTACCGTTGACGAGAAAGTGGCAGAAGTCCGCTCCGAAAGCCCGGGCCGCCAAGCCCTCCGCCACGGCCAGCACCGCCGTCCAGCTGTCATCCCAAGCCGGTGCGGCCAGCACGTCAGAGACGTCCAGGCTCAATGCTGTGCGGCCAAGACCCGCCACCCAATCGGCGGGTGCACCGCGCCCCTGCTTGTGCCCCGGAGTGTGAAAAGGGATGATCTTCGCATCCCGGTAGGCC
>LZRQ01000097.1 GCA_002159155.1 Firmicutes bacterium ZCTH02-B6 | reverse complement strand
CCGCTATGTTGCCCGCGCTCGGGGCAGGGAATGCACCACATGCAGGGAATACGCGGGGAGGAAATACAGCGCTGGAACGCGTGGCGCAATGGAGGGAGAATCCGCAACCTAGAACCCACGCGCCGGAAAGCGCCGGCGCAAGGACAAGGATACCCGTGGCACTCAGAACACGCATCTCAGGGGGAAACCCAATGGCACAACACGATCATCCCGCCGCCTCGGAACAGCCTGAGGCTGTCGATTTTCGTCCGATTGCGGACAAAATTGTCACCACCTGCCTGCGCGTCCGCCCAGGGGAAGTGATCCAGATCGGGGGCGGCGTGCACAATTTCGCCTTTGTGGGAGCGCTGGCCGCGGCGGTGCGCCGCGCCGGCGCCTTCGCCGAGCTCAATGTCACCTCGGACGACTTGCAGTTGGAAACCTTGACGACCGTGCCCCTTGAATACCTCCAGCAGGTGCCGCAGCACCGCCTTAGGTGGCTTGAGCACGTGGACGCGCTGATCGTCACCGATTCGGTCGCCGACCCGAGGCTGGCCATGAGTGTGCCTGAAGAGCGGCGGCGGGCTGCGGAGGCGGCAGCGGAGGCCGTACAGCGGCATATTTTCGAGCGGGGCGTGCGGGTGCTGTACGTGCCATACCCGACGCCGGCCGCCCGGGCGGGGATGCCGATCACGTTTGCCAACTTATGGTCCATGTTTTGGCGCGCTGTCGACGTGGACTACGAGGTTATGCAACAGGAGGCCGCGGCCTTGGCGGCCGCCCTTGAAGGCGCGCAGGAGGTGCGGCTGCTCGCGGACAACGGCACCGATCTGACGTTGACCATCGGCGATCGCCCGGTGCTGGCAGACGACGGTGTTATGTCCGACGACGACGTGGCGCAAGGTGATACGGCCGTCAACTTGCCGGCCGGCGAGGTGTTTGTCGCCCCGGTGGAGGCGTCCGTACACGGCCGGGCCGTGATCGACTTTGCGTTCCGCAACGGCCAGACCATGCGAGGACTCGAACTCACCGTGGAGCAGGGCCGGGTCACGCTGGTGGGGACGCCCCAGGGCGGCTGCGCTTTTCGCGAGATCCTTGCCATGGGCCACGGCGATGCGGACGTCATCGGGGAACTCGGCATCGGCCTCAACCCGGGCGTGGAGCGCTTGTGCGGCTACGGGCCCACCGACGAAAAGCGGCGGGGCACGGTGCACCTGGGGCTCGGTGAAAACCGCTATTTCGGCGGCGCCAACGCCGCGGACTTCCACTGGGACCTGTTTGTGGAGCGGCCGACGCTGATCGTGGACGGCCGGACGCTGATCGAGGCGGGCGCGCTGCGGCTGTAAGCCGGCACCTAACGTGCGGAGCGGCCAAAACGGAAAGGACCCCTGGCCATGGCCAGCGGTCCTTTTGTACGTGTTGCCGTGGAACCGGACCGATCCGGTAAAGGTTAGTTCTCGACGATGAGCCGGCCGGTCATGCCCAGAGCCTCGTGGCCCGCCTCGACGCACACCGAGGTGAACGTGCCGACGCGATCCACGGTAAACTCGTAGGTGGCCGTCTGGCCGGGCTGCACCCGCGGGGAGGCCAGATTGAGGTCCCGCACGGTCCAGTCGTGGGCGACGGTGCCCGTGTTCTGCAGCGTGAGGCGGACCCGCTCGCCGCGCTTGACCGTGATCTCCGCGGGCTCAAACTTGAAATCGCTCAGGACGACCGTAATCTCACGCGTCGCGGCCTGGCTGCTGGAAGTGCTGCTGCTGGAGCTCGGCGAGGGAGCCGAGGACTGCTGCCGGCTTCCGCCACCGCCACAGCCAGCAAGAAGCACCGCAAGCACGAGCAAAGCCGCCAGCGCGGTCCAAATGCGCCGCTTCGGCATGGCAAAAACCCCTTTCATCCCGATAATTGTCCGGATCCAAAGCAGAGTCTATAAGTAGTCCCGCGCGGCGTCAAGGGACAGATGTCCTTTTCGGGCCGGGCGGGATTGTTGCAGGAACCGTTCGCCAGCGTCTTGTAAGAAATGTTTGCCTAGTGCGTGCAGAGCGACGCCGCGCCTTGGACGGCGTGCGTGGAGGGACACCCGGTGCCGCGACCCAAAGTTTACGTCACACGCCGCATCCCCCGGGAAGCCATGGCGATCCTGGAGGCCTACTGCGACTGCCGCGTCTTTGCCCAGGAGGACACGCCGGTGCCCCGGGAAATGCTCCTGGCGGAAGTGGCTGATGTGGACGGGGCGTTTGTGCTTTTGACCGAGCGCGTCGACGATGAGCTGCTGGCCGCGGCGCCGCGGCTGCGGGTCGTGGCCAACATGGCCGTCGGCTATGACAACATCGACGTGGCCGCATGCACCCGGCGCGGGGTGCTGGTCACCAACACCCCCGGGGTGTTGACGGAAACGACCGCGGATCTCACGTGGGCCTTGCTCATGGCGACCGCCCGCCGCATCGTGGAAGCCCAGAAGGTGATCGAGCGGGGCGAGTGGCGCACGTGGTCACCGATGTTTCTGACCGGGCAGGATGTATATGGGCGCACCTTGGGGATCATCGGCGCGGGGCGCATCGGCAGCGCAGTCGCCCGGAGGGCGCGGGGCTTTGACATGACTATCCTATACCACAACCGCCGCCCCAACCCCGACCTCGAGGCCGAAACCGGCGCTCGCTACGCCGGTTTCCATGAGCTCTTGGAGCAATCGGACTTTGTGGTGGTACTCGTGCCACTCACCCAGGAAACCCACCACCTGATCAACGAGGACGCCCTGCGGCGCATGAAGCCAAGCGCCATCCTGATCAACGCCTCCCGCGGCCCGGTGGTGGACGAAACGGCCCTGTACAAGGCGTTGACCGAGGGCTGGATCTGGGCCGCGGGCTTGGATGTGTGGGAGAGGGAGCCCATCGGGCCGGACCACCCGCTGCTTGCGCTGCCCAACGTGGTCGCACTGCCCCACATCGGCTCCGCGAGCATCGCCACCCGGACGCGGATGGCTGTGGTGGCCGCGGAAAACCTGGTGGCCGGCGTCACGGGCCGGCGGCCACCCAACCTGGTGAACCCGGAAGCGTGGGACCGACGTCCGGCCGCCGCGGAAGGAGCGGACCAAGGTGGATGACGCAACGTTCCGCCACTTTCGCGTGGCGGAGGCCAACGCCATGGTGCCCACCTTGGAGCGGCTGTTGACGCGCCTGCAAGCCCTCTTGGAGGAAGCCCGGGCGCGCCAGCGCGAACTGCAGTTGATCCAGGCGGTGGGCTGCCGGGACGACGGCACCTTGATCATGGCTGCGGATCATCGCGAGGCCAAGGGGCGTCTCCGGGCCGCGGTCAACGAGGCCAACGAGATTATCGACAGCATCCAGCGGGCCGGCTGCCAGCTCAAAAGCGTCGAGTTGGGCCTTGTGGACTTCCCGGCGGTCATCAACGGGCGGGAAGTGCTGCTCTGCTGGCGGCTCGGCGAGCCTGAGGTCATGTATTATCACTCGTGGCACGAGGGCTACGCCGGGAGGCGCCGGCTGCGACCTGACGACGACGATACCCCGCTTCCGGTTCGCAGCGACGACGACACCCCGCGTTCGCCGTCCGGGCCGCGCCCTGTCCCTGGCGAGCCCCCAGAGTAACCCGGCCGCGCTTTACACCGCGATCCCGTGCCCAAAAATGAGCGCCAGCACCTCGGCCCGCGTCTTTTCGTCCTTGCGGAAAATGCCCCGCATGGCTGAGGTGACCGTCTTGGAACCCGGTTTTTTGACACCCCGCATGCTCATGCACAAGTGTTCCGCTTCCAGCACCACCGCGACCCCTTGCGGTTTCAGGTGGGTCATGAGCGCGTCCGCGATCTGCTTGGTCAGGCGCTCTTGCATCTGCAGGCGGCGGGCGTACGCCTCGACCACCCGCGCGAGTTTGCTTAAGCCCGTCACCCGCCCATCGCGCGGGATGTAGGCGATGTGCGCCTTGCCGAAAAACGGCAGCAGGTGGTGCTCGCAAAGGGAGTAGAACGGGATGTCGCGCACCAGCACCAGCTCGTCGTGTTCTTCCTGAAAGTAGACCTCTAGATGACGCTCAACGTTTTCTCGCATCCCGGCGCACAGTTCGGCGTACGCTTCGGCCACCCGCCGCGGCGTGTCCACCAGTCCCTCCCGCTCCGGATCCTCGCCGATGGCTTCTAGGATCATGCGGACGGCCGTCTCGATCTTCCTTTTATCCACTTCGCGGGTGTGGGCCGCGGTTTCGTCGACCATGGCAACCGGTAACCTCCTTGAGCCGGCGCGCAAGTTCTGTCCAGCTTGTCCAGCTGGCCGGCGATTGGCCGCTTAAGGCTGTTATCGACCGCATTGGGCAGAAGGCTTGGCGCTATTGTATCCCTGCCCGGCCAGCGTGTCCATAAGGCCGGCGGAACGGCCGGGGAAACGAGGGCGATGGCGCAAGGGCGAGTGCGATCGTGCAGGAAAACGGGTGAAAGTCTCGGACGGCCAGCTTGGCTCCTCGACAGACCCCGCGCCCTCCGTCCGGTATAGTCGGTTTTGCGACTCTCACCGCCAAGGAGGGACAAGCGGATGATCGACAGCGCGTCCACACCGCTGGCCCGCGGGAGAGTCGCGTGGCTGCGCCGGCGTGGCCGGCGCGGGCCGACAGATGGTGCACCTGACAACGGCGGACCCCGCCTCATGACAGCGATCCATCTGTGGTGGCTCCCCGCGCTGATCGGCTTCGCGCTGGGGCGGGCGGCCGTGTTTGGCGTCCTCGTCCCCTTTGGCTCCGCCTTTTGTGTGGCCCTGGCCGCTCAGGGGCGCGCCCGGCGGGCGGCGGCCGCCGCGATGGGCGCGCTCATCGGCGGTTGGACTATTCCGAGCTCGCTTTGGGCGAGCGTGCCCGGCACCCCGTGGACGGCGCCGTTGCCCCTCGTGGGGATGATCGTGGCTCTCGCAGCCCTAAAGCGGCGGCGCGGGGCGGGTTTGGCGGCCGCCGCCGGCGCCTGGGTCGCCGGCGCCCTGCGGTTGGGCATCGTGGCCTTGGTGGGCGGGGATCTCCTGGCCGCCGGCGTCACTGCCGCGGCGGAGCTGGCGGCTGCGATCGCGCTCTTGCCCGCGGCTGGGCTGTTCGGGGCGAGGCCGGCGCCGCTGCGCCACGGCCAGATCGTCTCCTTGCTGGCGCTGACCGGGTTTTCGCTGATCGGTCTAGAGGGCATCGGTTGGCAAGGATTTGCATTGGCAAGTTTCCTGGCGAGGGCGCTGGTCTTGCTTGCGAGCCTCGTGGGCGGCCCTGGCTTCGGCGCGGCCGCGGGCGCGGGCCTCGGGATCGCGACGTTTCTCACTGAGGTCCCGCTGGCCGCGTTCACGCGACCAGTGTGGGCGGCCGCGGTGCTGCCAGCGGCAGGGCTGCTGGCAGGCCTCGGCGCCTTGGGCGGCAAGCCCGGTGCCGCAGCCGGGTTGCTGGTGGGACATCTCCTGCTGACGCCTTTGGCCGGCACCGGCCTAGAGATCGGCACAGCCATCTTTGAGTGCCTGGTCGCCGCCGGTTGCTTGGCCCTGGTACCCAATGCCGCGCTGCGCCGTTGGGCCGAGCGGCTGCCTGGCACCCCCGAGCGGGAACGCCTGCACCGGGAGGGGGAGCGGGAGGCCCGCGCCCGGGCTGAGGAGCAATTGCAGCGGGTAGCGGCCGTGTTTGCCGAGCTCAGCCAGACCTTCACGCCCCAGGATGGCGCCGGGCAGGAGCAGGAAAAGGCGACAGACCGCTACGTGGCCCGGGTCATCGACGCGGTTTGCCGCGGCTGCTCCCAGTATCGCCTCTGCTGGGAGCGTCACGGATACGAGACGTTCCGGGACCTCCTGGATGCCGCGGCCGCGGCGGGACGAGAGGGGCAGCTCTCCATGCACGTGTTGCCCTCAGGCTTGCGCCAGCGCTGTATCAAGCCCCCGCAGTTGGCCAAGGCCGTTGCCCGGGTCGTGGACGCGATGCGGGTCGAAGCCTACTGGCGCACGCGCCTTGAAGCTTCACGGGAGCTCGTCCCCCGGCAGCTGGCCGGGATCGCCAGCATCATTGCCGGCGTCGCAGACCAAATGGAGCGCATCGCCCTGCCCGCGGCAGCCGCCGCCGAGGAGCAGTCATGGGCGCCCAGGTATGATGTGGACGTCAGCGTCCTGCAGACGACGCCGGACCCCGACAGCGTGTCGGGCGACTGCTTCCGCCGGGTCGACCTGGGCCCGGGAAAGGTGGCGTTTCTCCTAAGTGACGGCATGGGAACCGGACCCCGTGCTGCGGCCGAAAGCGAAGCGGCGGTGGCTATGCTGCAGCGGTTTCTCGAGGCGGGGTTTGACCTCGAGTTTGCCGTCAACACCATCAATTCGGTGCTGCTCTTGCGCTCCAGCGACGAGACGTACGCCACCCTCGACGCCTGCCTCGTGGACCTCACCGACGGCACGGTGCAGATGCTGAAAGTGGGGGCGGCGCCCAGTTTCGTGCGGCGGGGGCAGGAAGTGGAGGTAGTGCGGGCGGCCAACCTGCCCGTCGGCATCCTCACGCGCGTGGACACCGAGGTGGTCACGAGGCGCCTTGAGGCCGGCGACATCGTGGTCATGGTCACCGACGGGGCGCTCGCGGCGTGCCGGGCGCGAGGCGACCGGGAAGAAGCCCTGCGCCGGACGGTGGAGCGGGTCGATCCGCCCGATGCTCAGAGGGTGGTGGACTTGTTGAGCGCGCGCCTCCGTTCTCGCGCCAACCCCGCGGAAGATGACATCACCGTGGTGGCTTTCCAGCTGGCGGAGCGGGGCCGGCGTCCTCAGCGGCAAGCGGAGCCGCGGCTGCACTGGCGCCCTAGCCGCCGGCAGGCGCGCCGGACGGTTGCAGATGCCGAGTCCCCAGCAGCCAAGGAGTCTGCAGGGCGATCAGCGTCCCAGTGACCAGCAAGAGCGTCTCGACTGACACGACGTCCGCGACCGGCCCGTAGACAAGCATGGACAAGGGCATGAGCGCACTGGAAATCATCGTGTTGACCCCGAAGATACGCCCGCGGAAGGCGTCCTCTACCCGCTCCTGGAGCAGTACCGTCATGGCGGTCGTGTAGAGCGGGATGACGAAGCCGGCCAGCGCCATCGTGGCCACATAGAGGACAAAAGCCGGCGCCACGCCAAGGACGATCCCCGCTAGGCCAAAGACGAAGTTGGCCAAGGCCAGCGTATGCACCCGGTTGCGAAACCCGCCCCACGAGGCCATGAGCACCCCGCCGACCACCATCCCCACGGAGAAACCCATCTCGATCGTGGAAAGCCGCCACACTTCCTCCCCATAGGTGCGGGCCACCTGCAGGGGCGTGAGGAAGGCCACCGGGCCGTTGAGCAGGTGGACGATGAAGATGAAAAGGAAGAAGGCCTTGAGGAAAGCGCTCCGCCGGACGTAGGCCAATCCTTCCCACAGGTCAGTGAAGTAACCCGTGCCCGCTGTGGCGCCCGCCCGCTCGTGGGGCGGCACCCGCAGGTAGATGAGCAGGATGGCGATGGCGATGGCCGCGGTCACGACGTCCACCATGAAGATCGCTTCAAGGGAAGCTACCGTCAGGAGGAAGGCGCTCACCATGGGCGCCAGGAGGTTCACGGTGGAGTGGATGGTGCTATTGATCGCGTTGACCCGGGCAAGCTGTTCCTGCGGGACAAACTGGGGCAGCAGGGCGTTGACCGCCGGTGCCTGCGTCCCGCCTCCCAAGGCCCGCACCGCCATCGCGACAAAGAGGAGCCACACCGATCCGTATCCCAGGTGAAACAGAATGGCCAGCACGAGGGTGCACAAGGCGATCAGCCCATCGGCCACAGCGATGAGCAGGCGCCGGTTATAGCGGTCGGCCCAGACGCCGGCGAAGGGCGACACAAGAAACAGGGGCAGGAAGCCAGCCAGGACGGAAATGGCCATCATAGCCCCCGACTGGGTCGACAAGGTGATGTGCCAGGTCATGGCCATCTGCACAAGGGCAGAACCAAAGACCGAGATGGCCTGGGTCGAAAGGAAGATCGCGACGTTCCGTTTCCAGCAGGCCGGATGTGCACCGGCCTGCACGGCCTCACGGTTCATCGGCCTGTATCAGCTCCTCTGAGGCGTTGCCCGGCCTAAGATATCACCGGGTTCCCGGACCGTGTCAAGGCGACGATGCTTCTCCCTCACCCCACGAAGAGCACCATCGCGAGGATGCCGGGGACGTGCCCCACTTCCACGGGTATGTACCAAAGGACCAACTGCTCCCGCGAAACTTTCCAGCACTTCTCCCCAGTGGCGCCCCTGACGAGCACCTGGAAGGCCTAACCGAACAATTCGGGGCCCGTAGGCGTCAAGATCATCTGATGCGTGCGCACCGCACGAGGCGCCTCTGTTTCCGTCCCCCGTAGGATGGCGAACGGAAACGGAGTCGAAGGCGGGTATGGCGTATACTGTTGGGTCGAGGGGTAAACGCAGTCTACCTGACCGAGTCGCCCGTGCGGGTTACCGTTGTTTTCGATCATGATCGTGCTCACCGGACAGTGGCCGATAATGAAGTCGCAGTGCCGACCGGAGGGAGAAGGCTGGACCTACTGGACCGGGTCGAGAAGTTCATGAAGCGCCGCCGGCTGTTGCAGGCGGGCGACAAGGTGCTGGTGGCGGTTTCCGGCGGTCCGGACTCGCTGGCGCTCTTGCACCTGCTAACGCGGATGAAAGAGCCGTGGCGCCTCACCTTGCACGCGGTGCATGTCAATCATGGCCTGCGGGCCGAGGCGGCGGAGGACGCGGCCTTTGTCGAAGCGACGGCCCGGCAGTGGGGAGTGCCGGTGACCGTTGCCAGCGTAGACGTCCGAGGCGAGCGCCGGGCTGGCGAGTCGCTGCAGCAGGCGGCGCGCAGGGTGCGTTACCGCGTTTTGGCGGAGACCGCCCGGGCGGTGGGGGCAAACCGCATTGCTCTCGGACACCAGGCCGATGACCAGGCGGAGACGGTGCTCATGCGCCTGCTGCGCGGCGCGGGGGCCACGGGACTGGCGGGTATGCGACCCAGGCGAGGGCCCTATATCCGCCCCCTGCTGACGGTGAGCCGCGCCGACATCGAGGCGTACTGCCAAGCGTTCGCGCTCGAGCCCCGGCGCGATCCCAGCAATGCGGCGCCGCACTACCTGCGCAACCGGATCCGCCACCACCTGCTGCCGCTCTTGGAACGGGAGTACAATCCCAACATCCGGGTCGTTTTGAGCCGCACGGCAGCGTTGCTGCGGGAGGACGACGACCTGTTGGAGGCCGTGGCCCGGCGGGCATATCGGCGGCTGGCGCGGCGCGGGGCGGGTGGACGCAGCGAAGATGTCCAATGGGTTGAAGGGGTCGAAGGCGTTCAAGGTGTCCAAGGTGTCCAAGGCGTCCAAGGCTTTACCCCGCCGGCGCTTCCCGTGGATGGCCTGAGGAGCCTGCCCGGGCCTCTGGCGGGGCGCGTCGTGCGGCGCGCTTTGCGGGTCGCCGGCGTCGATGTGGCCGCGGTCACGGCCGAACACGTCGCGGCCATCGTGGCGCTGCTCGACGCTGGTGGCGCAGTGACGGTGCCGGGCGGCGTACGCGTGCGCCGGCAGGGCCGGTGGCTCGTGCTGCAGCGTTTGGGTGCGAACGGGGGGGCGGGGACGCCCGCAGCGTCGACTGTAGCGGGAGCAGCCGGCGGTCCCGCTTTTCAGGCCGAGCTCAACCAGGCTGTGCTCAACCAGATCCAACTCGACGTTCCGGGCGAGACCGGCGTCCCTCAACTGGGTCTGGTCGTCCGGGCGGAGCTCGTGGAGCCGCCCGCGTCGCAGGAGTTGGTGGTTAACCCAAGGGCGGCCAGCGGGCCGGAACAGGTCGTGTTGGATTGGGACCGCGTCGTGCCGCCCCTGGTGGTGCGCACGTGGCGACCTGGGGACCGGATGCGGCCGCTGGGGCTGGCGGGTTCGAAGAAGCTGCAGGATCTGTTTGTGGACGCCAAGGTGCCGGCCGAGCAGCGGGGTCGGACGCCGATCATCGCCGACCAGGCGGGTATCCTTTGGGTCGTAGGGCTGCGGACGGATGCCCGCGCGGCCGTTACGGACAAGACGGAACGGGTGCTAAGGCTCAAAGCCTTGCGCGTGAAGTGACACTTGCCCCTATTGTTGTAAAGCCTCTCGGGCCATGCTATAATAAACGGGCACTAAGGGTCAGTTCAGGCTCGAGATTTGGTGTACACCGTTCCGAACGGACCGCGCCTTGACAAAGCCGTCCACGCAGCGCCGGCACGGCCGTTGCAGTGGGTGGGGAGGCGCGCTTTGTTTTTCCCGCCCGGCGAGGGGAGGTTATCTTTTGAATCGGTTTCTAAGAGGCATTAGCCTTTACCTGCTGATCGCCATCATCGCGGTGTCGATCGTCAGCAGCCTTTACCCGACGCAGGAGCGGCGCCAGGAGGTCACCTACTCGCAGTTCATGCAGTGGGTCAACGAGAACCGCATTTCCCAGGTGACCATCATCGGCGAACAGCGGGTGGAGGGGCAGCTGCGTGACGGCACCCTGTTCCAGACTTACATCCCCGCGGGCACGACTAACCTGGGCAACATGCTGATTGAGCGGGGTGTCCAGGTGAGCGCCCAGGAGGAGCCGCAGCCGCCGTTCTGGATGTCGCTGTTGCCGCACCTGCTCACCATCGGCATCTTCATCGTGCTGTGGCTGTTTATCCTCAACCAGATGCAGGGTGGCAGCAACCGCGCCATGTCCTTTGGCAAAAGCCGCGCCAAGCTGCACACCGAGGAACGCACCAAGGTGCGCTTCGAGGACGTGGCGGGGCTCGATGAGGCCAAGGAGGAGCTTGTCGAGGTCGTCGAGTTTCTCAAGCACCCCAAGCGGTTTGCCGAGCTGGGCGCGAAGATTCCTAAGGGCGTGCTGCTGGTCGGCCCGCCCGGTACCGGTAAGACGCTGCTTGCCCGGGCCGTGGCTGGTGAGGCCGGCGTGCCGTTCTTTAGCATCAG
Source organism: Firmicutes bacterium ZCTH02-B6 (assembly GCA_002159155.1). GTDB lineage: Bacteria > Bacillota > Limnochordia > Limnochordales > ZCTH02-B6 > ZCTH02-B6. Next base: position 2,244 of record LZRQ01000097.1, on the reverse strand, counting down.
CGGTTCCGACTTTGTGGAGATGTTTGTGGGCGTCGGCGCCGCCCGTGTACGCGACCTGTTTGACACGGCCAAGAAGAATGCGCCGTGCATCGTGTTCATCGATGAGCTGGACGCTGTGGGCCGCCAGCGCGGCGCAGGCCTCGGCGGCGGGCACGACGAGCGGGAGCAGACGTTGAATCAGATGCTGGTGGAAATGGACGGCTTTGAGCCCAACACCGGCATCATCGTCATGGCGGCCACCAACCGGCCGGACGTCCTGGACCCCGCGTTGCTGCGGCCGGGCCGGTTTGACCGCAAGATCATTGTGGACCGGCCCGACGTCAAAGGGCGCGAGGCCATTCTCAAGGTGCATGCGCGCAATAAGCCATTGGCCAAGGACGTGGACCTCAAGGTCATCGCGCGGCGCACGCCCGGTTTCTCCGGGGCAGATCTGGAGAGCGTCATGAACGAAGGCGCCATCCTCGCTGCTCGCCGGGGCAAGAAGGAGATCACCATGGCCGAGCTTGAGGAGGCCATCGACCGGGTCATCCTGGGGCCCGCGCGCAAGGGGCGGGTCCTCACGCAGCGGGTCAAAGAAGTGTACGCCTACCACGAGGCGGGGCACGCGATTGTGGCGCATTACTTGCCCCACGCCAACCCGGTGCACAAGGTGACCATCGTCGGACGCGGCATGGCCGGTGGGTACACCCAGTTCCTCCCGCGGGAGGAACGCGCGTACCTCATGACCCGCTCCGAGCTGATGGATGAGCTGACGGCGGCCTTGGGCGGCCGGGCGGCGGAGGAGCTCAAGTTTGGCGAGATCAGCACCGGCGCCAAAGGCGATCTGGAGGAAGTCACGCGCCTTGCCCGCAAGATGGTGATGGAGTGGGGTATGAGCGACCGGCTCGGGCCGCAGGCCTTTGGCCGGCCGGCGGAGGAAAATATCTTCCTTGGCCGGGATATCGCCCGCGACCGCAACTACAGCGAGGAGGTCGCGGCGGCCATTGACCAGGAAGTGCGAAACATTATCGACCAGGCTCACCAGACGGCCTTGCAGGTGCTTAAGGACCACTGGAACGAAGTCGTCGCCGTGGCCGAGGCTCTCATCGAACAGGAGACGCTGAGCCGCAAGGAGTTCCTGCAGGTCATCGGCCAAGAGGAGACGGAGCCGGAATTCCAGGAGGACGCGGCGGTCGCTTCTCAGACGGCCGAAGCCCAGGCAACGGCTGCAGCTGTGGAGCGGCCGGCGACCGGGGCCGCGGGCGGGCGGCCCGCGGCCGGCAAGCCCTCGGGGCCCAGCCACGAGGAGCGTCTGCTGGACAAGGCACCCAACCCCAAGCCGGCCATCGGGATCGAGTGACCGGCCGCAAACCTACGTGGAGACGCAGCGAGCCCCGGCCGGCAGGCCGGGGCTTTTGCGACCCAAGCCACGGGCACCGTGCGGGCGACCAGCGGTGCGGCGACGAGCAGACCGAGGGCGACGCCAGCCAGGAGGGGCAGCAGTGGCGGATCGGATTTCCCTGCGCAACATGGTGTTTTACGCCTACCACGGGGCCTACGCGGTCGAGCACGAGCTGGGCCGGCGGTTTGAGGTGGACGTGGACCTTTTCACTGATTTGCGCCCCGCCGGCAGCGCGGACGAGCTTGCCTTGACCATCAACTACGCCGAAGTGTACGCGATCGTCAAAGAGATCGTGGAGGGCGGCCCGCACAAGCTCCTGGAGACCGTGGCCGAGACCGTCGCGGCTCGTCTATTGGCCGCGTTACCTGCAGCGCGGGTCACCGTGCGGGTGCGCAAGCCCCATGCTCCCGTGGGAGGCCCCGTCGACTACGCCGAAATCGAGATTACGCGGCCCGCGTAAGCGGCGATGGCGTGGGCGTGAGCGCAGGGCAGGGGAGCGAGGAATCGTGGTGGACGCGGGCCGCGAGACGGCAGAGCGGCTGGATGTGCCGACCCCCGAGCGGGTGCTGGCGGGGCTGGACGCGGTCTGTTTTCGGCGGGTCGTATACTTGCCTGAAACCGGCTCCACCAACGACGTGGTGCGGGTCGAGGCGCGGGCGGGCGCGCCCGAGGGCCTCGTTGTCGTCGCCGATCGGCAAACCGCAGGCCGCGGCCGCCGCGGGCGGGCGTGGGACTCGCCGGCGGGCTTGGGGCTCTGGTTTTCCGTGTTGCTCCGGCCGTCTCTCCCGGCGCGGCAGGCGCCCTTGCTGGCCTTCGTGGCCGCTGCGGCAGTGCGCGAGGCTGGTGCGGCCGCGGCGGGGGGG
>LZRQ01000096.1 GCA_002159155.1 Firmicutes bacterium ZCTH02-B6 | reverse complement strand
ACCGCCGGTTCGGTCGCCAACCAAAGGAAGAACAGGACGGGCAACGCCACAAGGAGCAACATCGCTTCGATAATCGCATGCCCCTTCACCCGGCGACCCCCGAGGTCCGCTGCATCGCCCCGGGCCAGCCTGGCACCGGCCGGCTCCCGCGGGACGGCACCGTTTGCCCTCACCACCCCGCTCCGCCTGCGCCGGCCAGGGCAGGCGCCGGATCCAGTGTAAAGGCGATCTCAAGCGGGGGGATGGGTACCGGCTCCTCGACCTGTACCATCGCGACATATGGCCCCACGGCTGCCCGCGGCGGCTGCCAATGGGCTACCAGCTCCCGGGCGGCTCCGGGCAGTACTGTCGCCGCTGCGAGGGGCACGCGCGCCACCGCCTCGCCGGAGGCGTCGACGATGGTGACGGTCCCGCCGGCCAACGCATGCACGTCGCCTCCGTTGCGCAGCCGCACTGCCACCTCCAGCAACCCGCCGGAACCCGGCCGCACGGCAGCGTCCTCGACGTATACCCGGGCCTCTCCGGCGCCGGCGGACAGCAGCATAATCACCGCGACCCTCGCAACGGTCTGCACACCGGCGACGTCTTGGGGGTCCAAGGGTACCACCTCCAAGAACAGGACCGGGTACAAACCGCCGCGATACCCTTCGGGGACATGCACCGTCGCCTGCAGGAACGTGGTCTCCCCCGGCGCGAGACGGACCTCCGCCGCGTCCAAGCGAACGTAGCGGGCGCTCTCCGCCCGGGCCGCCGGATCGTCTCGGTATACCGGCATGCCGCGTAGGTCATGCCCGCCAAAGCCAGTGTAGGCCAAGATGCGCACAGGACCGTCGCCCCGGTTGGACACCTCGATGGGGGGCAGCCTTGTCCCGTCCTGCACGTGCGCTTCGATCCGCGCCGGCCGCACCACCACCTGCGCCGCTGCGGGAGCAGCGGCCGTCACTGCGACCACTCCCAGGAACACGAGCCCGGCGAGGCAACGCGTCGTTAGGGAACGCACCGCGACCGCCCCCCCTTAGTAGCCCAAGCCGGCGGTGTACGTGAGGACGATCCGGTACTCCCGTCCCGCCGGCAGGGCCAGATCCTGGAACGTAGCCGCTTGGCGAAGGAAAAACTCCACGGTGGTACCCTCGGCGCCGGTAGGCGGCATACCAGATACGAGGGGAGCATCCGCGGGGACAACTCTTGTCCACGGGCCGCCGGGAGAAAGCGCCCATTCCAACCCCTGGCTCAACACCCGACCAGACTGGACGTACTCGCCGACGCTGGCGTCATACTCCTGCATCCTGCCTTCGGGCAAGTCGCTGCGTAAGTAAATCCCCCACGGAGCGTTGGCGCGCACCCGGAACACCAACGGCCCACTAACCGCCGGTTCGTCGGGCGCGCCCGTCATGGCGACGGTCGCGCTCGGCCAGCTCCATACCTCAATAACCTCCATCAGGATGAACGACACGGACGATGTGGCGGTGTGCACCCTCTGCGCCGCCGCCGTCCCGTTGTTCACCAGACAGCCCAGCATCGCGATACCCATGCAGCTGAGGCAAAAAAGCGCGGCAGCCGCCATGCGGGGGCGGCGGCCACGGATTGCACGCAGCATGCGTCCGCTCCCTCCTGTGCAGCCGTCGATTGTGGATTTCAGCGAATGTAAAGCCGCAGGAAGTAAGGAAAGTAGTGGTTACGCGGATAGGGTTGGCTTGAGCGTATCATGCTTGCGGTAAACTTCGCGTCGAACTGTGTCGAAAATCCACCGCGCGTTCAGAAATACTAAACTTTGTGGCACCCAACCAACAGTCCCCTGGCGGCAGGACAGTCCCGTAGCGGCAAAGCAAAACCGGCGGCCTTCCGGCCGCCGGTCGACCTACCCGTCGCGGACTATGCGCCACTCTTCAGGGGCTGCCTCAAGTGCCAAATTGCCAGCTGTTGAGGTATTCGCGCTGCACCGGCGTCAGCTCCTCAAGCGCCACGCCCATGCTGGCCAGCTTGCGGCGAGCCACCTCGCGGTCGATGTCGTCGGGCACCGCGTACACTTTCCGCTCCAATTGGCCCGCCCGCTGCACGAGCCACGCCACGCTCAAGGCCTGGTTGGCAAAGCTCATGTCCATGACCTGCGCCGGGTGGCCTTCCGCTGCGCCCAGGTTGACCAGGCGCCCCTCGGCCAATAACCGGACACGCCGGCCATCTTGCAGCACAAACTCCTCCACGTTGGGGCGCACCTGCCGCCGCTCGCGCGCCATGGCCGCCAGCGCCGGGATGTTGATCTCCACGTCGAAGTGCCCTGCGTTGGCAATGATGGCGCCGTCCCGCATGGCCCGGAAGTGCTCCTCCCGGATGGCATCCCGGTTGCCGGTCACCGTCACAAAAAAGTGGCCCTGGGGCGCCGCCTTCTCCATGGGCATGACGCGGTACCCGTCCATCACGGCCTCGAGGGCCCGGAGGGGATCAACCTCCACCACGATCACATCGGCGCCCATCCCCCGCGCTCGCGCCGCCACGCCCCGGCCGCACCAGCCATATCCGACCACCACAAACGTGGAACCCGCGATCAAAGCGTTGGTCGCCCGCAAGATGCCGTCGACGGTGGACTGGCCCGTGCCGTAGCGGTTGTCAAACATGTGCTTGGTACGGGCTTCGTTAACCGCCACCACGGGGAAACGCAGGTAGCCATCGCGCTCCATGGCCTTCAAGCGGATGACACCCGTCGTCGTCTCCTCGGTGCCACCCACGATCTGGGGCAGCAGATCTTGCCGCTCGCCGTGGAGGGTCGTGACCAGATCGGCCCCGTCGTCCATGGTGACCTGGGGGCCCGTAGCCAGCACCGAACGGATGTGGCTGTAGTACGTTTCCTCGTCCTCGCCCCGGATGGCAAAGGTCGGGATGCCATACACCTCATTGAGAGCCGCGGCCACGTCGTCCTGGGTGCTGAGCGGGTTGGAGGCGCACAGGGCGACCTCCGCACCGCCTGCCTTAAGCGTCCGCATGAGGTTCGCGGTTTCCGTCGTCACGTGCAGGCACGCGGCAATGCGCACACCGGCCAGGGGACGCGTCTTTTCCCACTCCTCGCGAATCCCCTTGAGCACCGGCATATTGTCATCGGCCCACTCGATGCGCTGCTGGCCGGCCGGGGCCAACGACCGGTCCTTGCAATCGCCGATGGTCAACGTCTTGCCTCCGTTTCCTGTTCATGTAAGGCAGGCCCAGTTCACGCCGGACCCGCCGCGCCCAGGCCGCTGCCGCTTTAGAGGCCCGCGGCCTTCCGCAGCGCCTCGGCCTTGTCGGTCCGCTCCCAGGGCAGGTCCAGATCGTCGCGGCCAAAGTGCCCATAAGCCGCCACCTGCCGGTAAATGGGCCGGCGCAGGTCCAAGTCCCGGATGATGGCTCCAGGCCGGAGGTCAAAATGCTCCTGGATGAGGGCCACGATGGTCTCCTCAGGCACCCGGTTGGTGCCGTAGGTGTCCACCATGATGGAAACCGGCCGCGCCACGCCGATGGCGTAGGCCAACTGCAGCTCGCACCGGCTGGCCAAGCCCGCGGCCACGACGTTCTTGGCCACCCAGCGGGCGGCATACGCCGCCGAGCGGTCCACCTTGGTCGGGTCCTTGCCGCTAAAGGCACCGCCCCCGTGCCGGGCCGCCCCGCCATACGTATCTACAATGATCTTGCGCCCGGTGAGACCCGAGTCCCCCTGCGGACCGCCGATCACAAACTTCCCCGTCGGGTTCACGAGAAACCGGGTATTGTCGAGCCACTGCTCCGGAATGACCGGGCGGATGACGTGCTCGACAATGTCGTGGCGGAGTTGCTCCCCGTCGATGCCTTCCCGGTGCTGGGTCGAGATGAGCACCGTATCGACCCGCATGGGCTTGCCGTCCTCGTACTCCACGGTCACCTGCGACTTCCCGTCGGGGCGCAGGTAATCCAAGATCTTGTTCTTGCGCACATACGCCAGCTGCCGCGCCAGCTTGTGCGCCAGGGAAATCGGCAGCGGCATGAGCTCGGGCGTCTCATCCACGGCATAGCCGAACATGATCCCCTGATCGCCCGCTCCGATGGCCTCGATCGCGTCGTCGCCCATCTCGCCCGTGCGAGCTTCGAGCGCCTTGTCCACGCCCATGGCGATGTCGGGCGACTGCTCGTCCAAAGCGACGAGCACCCCGCAGGTGTCCGCGTCGAAACCGTACTTGGCCCGATCGTAGCCGATCTCGCGGATCGTGTTGCGTACAAGCTTAGGAATGTCCACGGTCGCCTTGGTGGTGATCTCCCCGATCACCAGCACAAGCCCCGTCGTCACGGCGGTTTCGCAGGCCACGCGGGAATAGGGGTCCTGGGCCAGCATCGCGTCCAGAACGGCGTCCGAGATTTGGTCGCAGATCTTGTCTGGATGCCCCTCGGTCACCGACTCGGACGTGAAAAGGTACCGCCGGCCGCGAGCGGCCGCCACCGGCTTCATTTCGGCCTGCGCGTGGGATTTGGTCATGCCCGTGCTCCTTTCCAAGCCAAACAAACGTACCCCTGCCGACAAACAAAAAAACCTTCGTCCATCACAGGAAGAAGGCAGAGTGACGCAAGCACTCTCATCTCCCAGGAATGGATCCTGCAGGAATTGGCACCGCACCCCCGCCGGGCCGGTTGCCGGGCTTCATCGGGCCAGTCCCTCCGCCTCTCTCGATAAGAGCGGAAACGCTGCAGTATGCAGTTTTTCCCTGACGTTTGCCGACCCCATGCTACCATTGGGCCGGTCGGCTGTCAATAACAGGGCGGTTCCGCCAGGCGTCTTTCGCGGGCGTTCCATCCATATGTATTAGGCGAGGTGATGGACCGTGGGCCGCGTCGGGTTCGTGGTCATCCGCGTGGGCCGCATCCTCCGGCTGGGCGCCATCATCGCGGCCATCCTGGCCGCGGGCTTGCTGTGGTACGGCCTGCTTGGCCCTGCGGCCCGCTCCTCTCTCGTCCCCGTGGCCGCGCTGCCGCTGGACGGCCCGGCGCCCGACTTTGCCTTGACCGATTTGTCCGGACAACAACTCGCCCTGTCGGCCTACAAGGGTCGCCCGGTGCTGGTCGTCTTTTGGACGAGCTGGTGCCCCGGCTGCTCCGACGGGTTGTCAACCCTGGACCGCCTCTACCGCGAGTACAGGGAAACCCATGGACTCGCGCTCTTAGCCGTCAACATCATGGAAACCCGCGCCACCGTGGAAACCCTCGCCCGGCAGCGGGGATGGACGTTTCCGGTCCTCTTAGACACAGACGGCACCGTGAGCGAGGCCTACCGTATCCGCATCGCGCCGACCGTCATGTTCATCGACGCCCGGGGCATCGTACGGGACCGGCTGCAGGGCGAGCTTCAACACGACATCATCCGCGCTCGCCTGCAGCAGCTGCTGCCCGCCGAACCACTGGCGCCCAACACGCCGCTGCCGGACATCCCGGTGCGAGCGACCCGTTTGACGTTCCTGCAGAGCCTCTGATCCCCTTATAGCCTGCGAGACCCGCTCTGCCCGCACCGTCTTGGTCGTTCTCTCGCGTTGCTGGATAAGTTTGCCTTGACAAGGTGCTCCCCATGAGATATAGTCTAAGGCAAGAATTTTGCTCTCATGCAACTTTGTTGCACAGGCGCAACCCTTGCGCCCGAAAGGGCAGCAACGGGACCTGACACCCACCCACGGCGATTCCCCACTGCCGAAGGAGAGGAGATCGACACGCATGTCCGAGCCTCCTGTTGTACGCCAAGAGAAGCCCCAGCGCCCGTCGCGCGCCCCCATCTGGGTCGGTCTGGCCGTCCTCGCCTGGGTCATCCTGATGATGACCGGTCTCCCGTTCAACCGCCCGTCGCCCAACAGCGGCACGGCCAATGCGGCACGCCTTACCGCGGTCGCGACGGTCGGCATGATCGGCGATGTGGTCCAGCAGGTGGGCGGCACCTGCGTGGCCGTGACCACCTTGATGGGCCCGGGCGTCGACCCCCATGTGTACCGTGCCAGCGCCACGGATGCACGGGAGCTGCAGGCGGCGGATGTGATCTTCTATGCCGGCTTGTCCTTGGAAGGGCAGCTTTCTGAGGTGCTGGAGCGCCTCTCCGAGCGGCGCCCGACGGTCGCCGTGTCCGAGCTGGCCGTACCGGAAGACTTGCGCGTCCGCACCGACGACGGCTACAGCGTTGACCCCCATGTGTGGATGGACGTGAGCTTGTGGGCCCGCACCGTGGACGTCGTGCGGGAAACCTTGAGCCTGCTGGCGCCCGAATGTGCGACGGCGATGGGCGCTCGGGCCGCTTCGTACCGCGAGCAGCTGGCCGCATTGGACCAGTGGGTCCGGGACAGCGCTGCATCGGTGCCCCCTGAGCAGCGCATCCTGGTCACGGCCCACGACGCGTTCTACTACTACGGCCGCGCCTACGGTTTCGAAGTCCACGGCATCCAGGGCATCAGCACTGAGGCGGAGGCGGGTCTCGCCGACATCCGGGCCGTGACCGATCTGGTCGTCGAGCGCGAGGTCCCCGCCCTCTTTGTGGAAACCTCCATCAATCCCCGCAACATCGAGGCGGTGCAGGCCGCGGTCAGGGCCCGGGGGCGCGAGGTGGCCATCGGCGGCGAGCTTTTCAGCGATGCCTTGGGGGCCGCCGGCACGTGGCAAGGCACCTACATCGGCATGCTGGTTCACAACACCAAGACGATCGTCGAAGCCCTCGGCGGTCGAGTCGCTCCTTTGCCGCCAGCATTGCGCGAGTGGGCGGAACGCTGGCAGGTGCCGCTGCCTGTGGAGCAGGCTGAACGGAGCGCCCAGGCCGCGGCGCCGGCCGTCGAAGAAGGTTGAAGAGGGTGATGGACGTGCAGCAACCCGCCAAGTCCCCTTGGGAGCGTTCCGGCGCCCGTCACGGCGACACCGCGCTGCATGAACCTTCCCTAGCCCTCCACATCGAAGACTTGACCGTGAGCTACGAGTACCGGCCGGTTCTTTGGGACATCGACCTCAACATCCCACCCGGCGTGCTAGGGGCCGTAGTCGGCCCCAATGGCGCCGGCAAGAGCACGCTGATCAAAGCAGTGCTCGGCTTGGTCCCGGTGGCGGCCGGACACATCTACATTTTCGGAAGGTCCCATCGGGAACAGCTGAGCCGCATCGGCTACGTCCCCCAGCGCACGTCGGTGGACTGGGATTTCCCCACCACCGCGCTGGACGTGGTGCTGATGGGGCTATACGGGCGGCTAGGCTGGATACGGCGGCCGGGTCGTGCCGAGCGTGCGAGGGCCATGGCCGCGCTGGAACAGGTTGGGATGGCACCGTACGCCGACCGCCAGATCAGCCAGCTGTCCGGCGGCCAGCAGCAGCGGGTATTTCTGGCGCGGGCGCTCGTACAAGACGCGGACCTCTACCTGATGGATGAGCCGATGGCCGGCGTCGACGCCACTACCGAGCGGCAAATTATCGGCTTGCTGCGCGACTTGCGCTCTAGGGGTAAGACGGTCTTGGTCGTACACCACGACCTTCAGACGGTCCCGCAGTATTTTGACTGGCTCGTCCTTCTCAACGTGCGCATTATCGCCCAGGGACCCATCGAGCAGGTGTATACCCTGGAAAACCTGCGCCACACCTACGGCGGACAGATCCGGTTGCTGCAGGGCGTGCCAGCGCCGGACACCGCTGCGCTCCAGGTCGGGGCCAATGAGGCGGCCGGGACGGGTGCGTCCGCTCCCGGCGGCACCGGGGCCCCGACGGGCGCCCCCGAGAGGTGAAACCGCGTGGACGGCCTGTGGGAAATCGTATCGGATTTCACGGTGCGCAACGCGCTGCTCGGTGCCCTGATCCTTGGTACGTTGAGCGGGGTGCTGGGCACGTTTGCCGTGCTGCGGGAGCAGAGTTTGCTGGGCGACGCCTTGAGTCATGCGGCGCTGCCGGGCATCTGCATCGGGTTTCTCATCGCCGGGTCACGCCAGCTGTGGCCGCTGGCCCTCGGTGCCCTCGCGGCAGGCGCTGTCGCTTCCTGGTGCGTGCTGTTGCTGGTGCGCTATAGCCGCCTCAAGGCCGACGCGAGCATGGGCGTCGTGCTTAGTACGTTTTTTGCCGCCGGCACGGTGCTTCTCACCTACATTCAAAACCACCAGCTGCCGGGGCAGGCAGGGCTTGACTCATTCCTCTTTGGGCAGGCGGCCGGCCTCCTGCCGTCTGACCTGTGGGTGATGGGCGCCGTCGCCGCCGCAGGCGTCGGGCTCGTCCTGGTCTTTTGGAAAGAGTTCAAGCTGCTTACCTTTGACCCCGGTTTCGCGCGCAGCCTCGGCTGGCCTGTGCGGCTCTTGGAAGGGCTGTTGACCAGCATGATCGCCCTCGCGGTCGTAGTGGGGCTGCAAATGGTCGGCGTCGTCCTCATGGTGGCCATGCTGATTGCGCCGGCGGCTGCCGCGCGCCAGTGGGCTAGGCGGCTTGAAACCATGGTGGTGCTCGCGGCGCTCTTTGGTGCGACAAGCGGCATGGCGGGCACGCTGATCAGCCTTGTACGCCCTGGTCTTGCGACGGGCCCGCTCATCGTCCTGGCCGCGACCGGCCTCGTCGTCGTGTCGCTCCTGATCGCCCCTGAGCGCGGTCTTGTATGGCGGGCGGTGCAGCGGCGGCGGACCCGGGCCGCGCTCGAGAGCGGGCGGGTACTGGTGGACATGCTACAGCTGGCCCGCGCCCACGGCGACGAGAGCTACGCGAGCGCCCAAGGGATGATCAGCGCCGTCTACGGCGCCGACGCGGAAGCGGCCCTCTTGCGGCTGGAAAAGGCCGGGCTGGTGGAACCGGTGACGCCGGAACACGGGACCGGCCGGCACTGGCACTTGACGGAAAAAGGACGGGAAGCCGCCCGGCGGCTGCTCAAGGAGAGGGAGGAGTAGCCGATGTTGGCCGCGCTGTTGGACAACGTGGACTTGGTCATTATGGCCATCGGCGCCTTGGTGGGCATTGCGGCCTCGCTGCTCGGCACTTTCCTCGTCCTGCGCCGCTCAAGCCTCTACTCGGACGCCATCAGCCACTCGGTACTGCTCGGGATCGTGCTGGTGTACCTGATGAGCGGCGATGTCCATTCACCCTACCAGTTGGTAGGCGCGGCCCTGGCAGGGCTGGCGACCGTGTACCTCAGCGAGCTCTTGGGCGCGTCGCGGCGGGTAAAGCAGGACGCGGCCATCGGTCTCGTCTTTCCGGCCTTATTTGCCCTCGCTGTGCTGCTCATCAACTTGTACGCACGGGATGTGCATCTGGACGAACATGCGGTGCTCCTGGGAGAGCTGGCGTTTGCCTGGTTGGACGTGGTCCCCATCGGGGGCCTCGAGATCCCCAGGTCGCTCCTGACGATGAGCGCCATCACCCTCGTCAATGCGCTGTTTGTGACCCTCTTTTACAAGGAACTCAAGCTGGCCGTTTTCGACGAGGGCCTCGCCCACGCGCTGGGGCTCAAGCCGCGCCTTTTGTTTTACATCCTGCTTCTTTTGACCAGCGTGACGGCCGTGGGCGCGTTTGACGCGGTAGGTGCTATCCTCTTCATCACCTTTGTCATCGTCCCGCCCGCTACTGCGTACCTGCTCACCGATCGGCTGTGGCTGGTGCTGGTAGGCAGCGCGGCGATTGCGGTGCTGGCCAGCGTCACAGGTTTCGCCCTGGCCATGCGCTTTGACGTGTCCATCGGCGGCATGATGGCCACCGTCACGGGGTTCTTCCTGGCCGTGGCGTTTGTGGCGGGGCCCCGCTACGGGCTCGTCGCCCGCTGGCTGCGCCTCCGGCAACAACGGGCCCAAGCCCATGTGCGTATGTTGCTCGTACACCTCTTGAGTCACGAGTACGACGAGGAAGCGGCGCTCGAAAACGTGCCGGCCGCCCTGGAACACCACCTGCGCTGGCCACCCCGGTTGAGCCAGGCCGTCGTCGCCGCAGCCCAAGCGCAAGGGCTCGTCACCCTGAGCACGCGGGATCAACGCCTGCATCTTACGGAGGCTGGCCGCGACATGGCCCGGGAAGTGCTGGAACCGTGGCGGCGGCATTGAGGGCGCCGTCCCACGGCATCCCCATCGGGCACTCCCCCGTGCGCGGGCTGGAACAGTCGATCCTGAGGTTGCCCAGCTCAGCCCGGGTTTGGTAACATGAGGCCAGCAACCGGCCCGGCGATGGAAAGGAGAAGGCCCATGCCCACGCCGAGCATCGAAGATTACTTGGAACGCATCTACGAGCTGGTGGAGGAAAAGGGTTACGCCCGGGTGAGCGATATTGCCTCGTCCCTGGACGTGCAGCCGTCCTCGGTGACGCGCATGCTGCAGCGCCTGGATGATCAGGAGTTTCTTGTCTATGAAAAGTACCGGGGGCTCGTGCTGACAGCCAAAGGCCAGGAACTGGGCCGCCGCATCAAGGAGCGTCACCAGCTCTTGGAGGATTTCCTCCGCCTGCTGGGCGTCCACGAGGAAGACGTCCAGCGGGACGTGGAGGGCATCGAGCACCACCTCAGCCCGAGCACGGTGACGGCCATCGAGCATCTCGTTCGGTTCCTTCAGTCCCGCGACGACGTGCGGGAAGCGTTCCGGCAGTACCGCGACGAACAAGAAGCCTCGTCCTCCCAGGATTAACCCGAGCCGGCGGCGAACTCCCAGCGGAACGACGGCTTGCGGCACACCGGCCGATACTCTCACGCTCACAGGCGCATCGCCGCCGCCGCTACCCGACGCGAAAGGGGACACCAGCGCGACATGCTGTTTCAGCTGACCACGAAACGCGTTCTCGTGCGGGGCGTGGAACGGGAGTTTACCCTCCTGCCCCATCCGGGCGCCGTCGTCATCGTGCCGGAACAGGGCGGACGGATCGCCCTTGTGCGCCAACTGCGGCCGGCGGTGGACGAGCACTTGTGGGAGCTGCCGGCGGGCACCCTCCAGCCCCAAGAGGATCCGGCCGTCGCCGCGGCCCGAGAGCTGGCGGAGGAAACCGGCCTGAGGGCGGCCAGCTGGAAGTTGCTAGGGCAGTTTTACCCGGCGCCCGGCTACAGCACGGAACGGATGCACCTCTTCCTGGCGCGGGATCTCACCGCCGGCGACCCCAACTACGACGAGGGCGAGGACATCGAGACGGTCGATTGGTTCGCCCCGTCGGAGCTGGCGACCATGGTGAGCGATGGCCGCATCCGTGACGCCAAGACCATCGCTGCGCTATACTACTGGCATCTGGAAACCCGTACCACGCCGTGGTAAGTGTGACACATCCTGGGACATCCGCCACAATCGAGGAATCTGACGGGCCGAGGGGCCGGAGGAGGAACGAACCGTGCGCCTTTCACAGCGGGCAGCGTCCATGGCACCTTCCCCGACGCTGGCCATGGATGCGAAGGCTAAAGCGATGCGCCGGCAAGGCATCGACGTCATCAGCTTCAGCGTCGGCGAACCCGATTTCGACACCCCTGCGCACATCCGCGCAGCGGCGGCGGCCGCTATGGAGCAAGGCCACACCCGCTACACGCCCGCGGGCGGCATCCCGGAGCTCAAGGAAGTCATCCAGGAAAAGCTGGCCCGGGTCAACGGGCTTGAGTACACGCCGGACCAAATCGTGGTCTCAGTGGGCGCCAAGCACGCCCTCTACAACGCTTTTCAGGTGCTGCTGGATCCCGGCGACGAGGTCATCATCCCGGCGCCGTACTGGGTCAGCTACGCCGACCAGGTGCGCCTGGCCGGCGGCGAGCCCGTCATCGTTCCGACCACTGAGGATACCGGATTTAAACTGACGGCGGCGCAGCTGCGGGACCACCTCACCCCCCGTACCCGCGCCCTAGTGCTCAACAGCCCTTGCAATCCAACCGGTGCCGTCTACAGCCGCACCGAGCTGGCCGCGTTGGCCGAGGCGGTGCTCGCGCATCCCGATTGCCTGATCATCGCCGACGAGATCTATGAACCGTTCGTCTATGACGGCAACGAGCACGTGAGCATCGCCTCCCTGTCGCCTGAGATCAAGGCCCGCACCCTGGTCATCAACGGCGTGTCCAAGATGTACGCCATGACCGGGTGGCGCATCGGCTACGCAGCCGGCCCCAAGGAACTCATCCAGGCCATGGCGGACCTGCAAAGCCAAAGCACCTCCAACCCCACCAGCATCAGCCAGTGGGCGGCGGTGGCGGCCCTACGGGGTTCGCAGGAGCCTGTGGGCGAAATGGTGGCGGCCTTCCGCAAGCGGCGGGACCTCATCGTCGAAGGCCTGCGGGCCTTGCCTGGGGTCACGTGTCAAGTGCCGCCCGGCGCCTTCTACGTTTTCCCGCGGGTTGACGCCGCGTTTGGCAAGCGATACGGCGACCAGGTCATCAACAACTCCCAGGAGTTGGCCATGGCCTTGCTCAACGAGGCCCACGTGGCGCTGGTGCCCGGTTCGGCCTTCGGCTACGAAGGCTATCTCCGCCTGTCGTATGCGGCCAATGAGAACCAAATTCGAGCCGGCCTCGAGCGGATAGCCAACTTCTGGCGCGCCTTGGCCTAAGCCTCGCCATTAGGTGCGCCACCGGCTGCGGGCTTGCGCCTTGAGTGGGGCCCTGGCCGTGAGTATAATCAAAAGGTGAGGCCTTTACGGCCTCACCTTATTTGCGTCAACGCCCGACTACGACGGAAGGATGATCGACGATGGATCCGGCGCTGCGCTGGACGCTGCAGATCTTTGCGGTGCTGGCAGTCATCGCTGCCCTAGTCCAGATCTTCGTCAGCCACTGAGGACTTGCTCTCTTCGCCCGAGTCCTCCTTGTCGCGGGACGAGGACCCGCCGGCGCCGCCGGACTTGCGGTAGTCGGTGATGTGAAACCCGGGGCCTTTGAAGATGATGTTGACGTTGCGGCTGATGAGCCGGCGCACCGGTTGCCCGCACGTCGGGCACGTGCTCAATGGTGCGTCGGTGATCGCCTGGAAGTAGTCAAACTTGCCGCATTGCTCGCACCGATATTCGTACGTGGGCACGGTCCCACACCTCCTTGTTGATCCGCATCATGACCGTTGCTACGGCGCCAAAAAAAGAGCCGCACCGAAATCAAATATACGGTGCGGCTTTTGCACTGTCAACGTGTGCCCGGCCGGAGCGCTTTCGCTGCCGGCGGGCGGTACTTCCCCCGCCAGCCTACCTCTTGGGCAGCCAGTCCAAGGGGTTACGGTTCTCGCCGTCGACAAGCACCTCAAAGTGCACGTGCGGGCCCGTCGAGTTGCCCGTGCTGCCGACGAGCGCGATGCGCTGTCCCCGCTGCACCTCATCGCCCACCTTGACGAGGATCCGCGAGTTGTGGGCGTAGCGGGTTTCAACGCCATTGCCGTGGTCAATGGTGACTAGCATCCCGTAGCTG
>LZRQ01000095.1 GCA_002159155.1 Firmicutes bacterium ZCTH02-B6 | reverse complement strand
GGCCCCGGTGATGGCGCCGGCCGGCCGGCCGCCGGTGTTTTTGATGTCGGCGATGTGGCTCTTGTACTGCTCCTTGTACTCGGGGTCCGCCGGCAGGCGGCAGTAGCGCTCGCCCGCCTTGCGGCCCGCCGCCATAATAGCCTCTGCCAGGTCATCATCGTTGGACACGAGCCCCGTGTAGATGTGCCCAAGAGCGATGACGCACGCCCCCGTCAAGGTCGCCACGTCGACGATGGTGTGGGCGCCCAGCGACTCGGCGTACGCCACCGCGTCGGCCAGGATGAGGCGTCCCTCCGCGTCGGTATTGTCGATCTCAATGGTCTTGCCGGTCATGGTCCGCAGGATGTCGCCCGGCTTGTACGAGTTGCCTGAAGGCATGTTTTCCACGCACGGGGCGACGGCGATGACGTTTCGGCGCGGTTTGAGGCGCGCGATGGCCCGCATGGCGCCCAGCACCGCCGCGGCTCCCGCCATGTCGCTGGTCATGTCCGCCATCCCTTCGCGGGGCTTGAGGCTGATGCCGCCTGTGTCAAAGGTGACGCCTTTGCCCACCAGCGCCAACGGGGCCGCATCGCCGTCGCCCCGGTAGCGCACCACGATGAGCTTAGGCTCCTCCGCGCTGCCCTTGGCCACCCCCAGCAGCGCCCCCATCCCCAACCGCTCCATCTCCGCCCGGCCGAGGATGGTGCACTCAAGCCCCTCTTCGCGGGCCATGGCCTCGGCGCGCCGGGCCAGCTCCCCCGGGGTGAGCTCGTTGCCGGGGGCGTTGACCAGGTCCCGGGCCCAGTTGGTGGCCTCGGCGAGAACGACGCCGCGCGCCACGCCTGCACGGATAGTTTCCACCTTGGCGGCGTCCGTCTCGACGATGATCACCTGCTCCGGCCGGTCGCCCTGGCCGTTGCCGTCATCCTTTTTGCTCTTGTACTTGTCGTACCGGTACAGGCCCAAGAGGGTCCCTTCGGCCACGCTCTGGGCGGCCGTGAACACGTCGAGCCCGCCGATGCCCGCCCCATGAACGATGGTCGCGATGGTTTTGACATTGCCCTTGACGGCCGCCTGGGCTGCGGCCGCGCTTACCTGCCGCACCCGCTCCGCGTCGAACTCGGACGGCTTGCCCAGCCCCACGACGACGACCTTGCGGAACGGGAAGCCCTCGCCCATGTGCAACACGGCGGTTTCATTGAGGCGGCCTTTAAACTCGCCGGCCGCGATGAGCCGGGTGATGAGGCCGCCGATGCGGGCATCGACCGCCCCCGTTGCTCCGCCCGGGTGGATGACGCCTTCAAACAGGTTAACGATGACGGCGTCGGCCGCCGCCTGGGTGATGTTGCCCTGCTGAACCCGGATTTCCACTGGCACCGGTTCCCCCTTCGGATGTGGTATCTTGGGTATTGCCGCGTTTCGACGGCCCCTGTATAGGGGCCTTCCTCGGCGCACCAGCCGGGGAAGCGACTTATATCGACGAATTCGCGGCAGATGCTCGCGGCAGGGGAAGAGCCCGGCCGCGCGGTACAGAAATTGCCACGAAAGGAGCGGGAGCAAACGTGAGCGGCAAGGCGAGAATTGCAGTAGTCGGCTACGGCAACATCGGCCGCGCGGCAGCGGATGCGGTGCTGGAGGCGCCGGACATGGAGTTGGCGGGCGTCGTGCGGCGAAACCCTCAGGATCGCGCCGGCATTGACCCGGAAGTCCCGGTGGTGGGTGACGTGGCGCAGTTGGGCCGGGTGGACGTGGCCCTCTTGTGCGTGCCGACCCGCCAGGTGCCTGAGACGGCCGCAGCGTACCTCAGCAAGGGGATTAACACCGTCGACTCCTACGACATCCACGGGGAGCTCGTCAACTTGCGGCGTCAGCTGGACGAGATCGGCCGGGCGCACGACGCAGTGGCCATCATCTCTGCCGGCTGGGACCCGGGAACCAACTCCATGGTGCGGGCCATGCTGGAGTTCATGGCGCCCAGGGGGATCACCTACACCAACTACGGCCCCGGCATGAGCATGGGCCACACGGTGGCCGTCAAGGCGATACCCGGCGTGCGGGATGCCTTATCCTTGACCATTCCCGCCGGCCAGGGCGCGCACCGGCGGCTGGTGTACGTGGAGCTCGAGCCCGGCGCCGACTTTGAAACAGTCAAGCAGCGCATTCTCGAGGACCCTTACTTCCGCAACGACGAAACCCGGGTCATGCAGGTGGAAGCGGTGCAGCCGTTGATCGACATGGGCCACGGGGTGCGCATCGAGCGCAAGGGCGTCTCGGGCCGGGCCCACAACCAGATGTTCTTCTATGACATCCGGATCAACAACCCCGCGCTCACCGCCCAGGTCATGGTGGCCGCGGCCCGGGCGTCTTTGCGCCAGAAGCCGGGCGCCTACACGCTGCTGGAAGTTCCCATCATTGACTTCCTGACGGGCGATCGCGAGGCGTTGCTGCGGCGGTTGGTCTAGAGCCCTACGCGCGCAAGGTTGGAGGAGGAAACCGGAACGGCTCCAACGGGCGAGCCCAAAAAGGGCAAAGGCAAGGCCGCCGCGCATCGCGGCGGCCTTTTTCGTACGGTCCAACCGCCAGCTTGCCCGCGAAGGGGGATTGCTATCACCTTGCCTACAGCCTGACTCCAATGCCCCACGCTGCGGGGATCCACCAATAGGCGACGGCCGTGATCAGGATAATAAAGGCGACCGTCAGCCAAAGGCCCGCCCGGACCATGTCTTTGAGGTGCAGGTATCCAGTCCCAAAGACGATGGCGTTGGGTGGCGTGGCGACCGGCAACATGAAGCCGAAGGAAGCCGCGGTGGCGGCACCGATCATCAGGAGGTAGGGGTGCACGCCGAGTCCCGTACCCAGGCCGGCCATCACGGGCATGAAGATGGTGGCCGTCGCCGTGTTGGACGTTACGTTGGTGAGGAAAATCACCAGCGTCACCACGAGGGCGACCAGCAGCAGCGGCGGGGTGCCCTGGAGGCCCGACAGCTGCTCCGCCGCCCATTGGGCGAGGCCCGACCCCTCTATGCCGGACGCCAGCGCCAGACCGCCGCCAAAGAGAAGGAGAACGCCCCAGGGCACTTCGGACGTGTCACTCCAATCGATGAGGCGCTGGCCGGTGGGACGCCCCTCCCACGTGCGGGGGCCGGCGGGTACCAAAAAGAGCGCGAGCGCCCCGATGATGCCGACGGTGGTGTCGGTCAACCCGGTAATCCCGACGGCGGCCAGGGGCGCTTCCAAGAATCCGCGGGTGACCCACGCAAGCGCGACCAGCACGAACACCGCGGCCACCCGCTTTTCCGGAGGACGCATGGGCCCCAGCTGCTCATAGGACCGCCGGACGACCTCGTCGGCGCCAGGGATGTGGAGGTCCGGCAGCCGGTAGGCGACCAGGACCAGGTATGCCCACGCGCCGAGAAGGCCCAAGACGGCCAGCGGCAGCCCATACGTCATCCAGTCAATGAAGCTGATGGTGTCACCAAATGCCGTTGCGACGTAGCCGGCAAAGATCGCGTTGGGCGGGCTGCCGATGAGGGTCCCAACCCCGCCGATGGACGCCGCATAGGCGATGCCCAGCATCAATGCGGGACCTAGGGCGAGGTGGTGCCGCGGGGCGCCAGCGGCAAGGTCTTGTTCCTCCAGCATGTCCTCCAGCTTCCGGAGGACGGCCAGGCCGATGGGGATCATCATCATCGCCGCGGCGCTGTTGGAGATCCACATGGACAAAAAGCCGGTGGCAGCCATGAAGCCTAGAACGATCCGTTTGGGAGAGAAGCCCACGAGCATGATGATTCTGAGGGCCAGCCGCTGGTGCAGGCCCCACTTTTGAATCGCGGCGGAGAGCAGGAAGCCGGCGAGGAAGAGGAAGATGACGTTGTTGGCGTAGTTGAGGGTTACCTGGCCGGCGGGCACGACGCCCGTGAGAGGGTAAACAGCAATGGGCAGCAACGCCGTCGCCTCAACGGGAACGGCCTCGGTGATCCACCACACGGCCATCCACACGGTCAAGGCCGCGGCGCCGCGGGCGGTTCCCTCGAGGCCCCCCATGTCGGGCAAAAACAGGATCAGCGCCCACAGAGCGGGACCGAGCAGCAGCCCGAGGAGTCGTACGAGCCGGGCTTGTCCTCTCCCGCCTGGTTCGCCGCCGTCTTGCGCGTCGCTCATGTCGATCACCTTCCGGTCACGAGTGGTTGTGGTTTGTTTCCGGGGACGGTCACCCGGTTTCTGCCTGCTAGGAAACGAGCTCTACGCCGCCCATGCCCACAAACCCGCGGATAACCAGCCGCGGCGCGTCCTGGCCGGGGTTCGCGGGCCGCGGGCGCTTGTCCTCGATGCCGCCAAAGATGACCAGCGCCTCCGGAGCCACCCGCCACGTCTCGGGAACCCGCAGCCGGATGCTGCCGGCCAGCACCCCCACGTCGATGACGACCCCGTCCGGTGCCGGCCGAGCTTGGCGGGCGTCCACCTCAAGACTGCCAAACATGACCGACAGCTCAGCCCGGCTCAGCTCCTGGGATTCCAGGACGTGGGTCGAGCTCGAAAACACGCCAAACAAGCGCACCGACGGGGCGCCGTGGGCTGCGGTCTCTAGGCCCTGCCGTTGGACCAGCAGGTAGAGGCCGACACCGATGAGGAGCAGGGGCCAGAAGGCGGCGATGAATCCCCCGGGCAGCACGCCGAAGTTGCGCAGCAGGAAGGCGCCGCCCAGGATGATGAGGATGCCGCCTCCAAGCCGGGCCCCGCCCACGACTTGCAGCGCGCCGCCGGCCACCAGGATCAACGGCCACCAAAGGCGCACGAGCTCGCCGGCGTCAGCGAGGCCGAGGGTATTGAGGAGAAGGATCGCACCCAGCGCGAGCAGGAGGACTCCGAACAGCCTCTGGACCATGAAGGCACCCCTTTTCCGGTGCTGCGCCGGTGCTGGCAGGCTGCGGCGCGAGCCAGGAATTGCCCTGCACGCATGGTATTCCCTTGAATGCCGGCGGCCACCTGCTCTTTGCAGGCCGCCGGCAGATATTCCCTTTTTTGTCGCACGTCGCTGCTTTTGCCGCAGGAGGGACGGGGTTGCTGCTCCACTGGCCCGGAAAGGAAGAAGCGCTGCAGCTGGCCCACAGCCCGGCACGGGGCGTCTTGGTCGATGAGCGCGGCGCCCCCGTGCTCGCCGGCGCCGGGCTTTCCGGACCGGGAGCAGCACGGTTTCCGGCTCACGTTTTTGTCGAAGGCGACAACTTAGACGCCCTCAAGCTGCTCAAGCCCGTCCTGTCCGGCCGGGTGCGCATGATCTACATCGATCCCCCGTACAACACCGGGCAAGGTTTCGTCTATGCCGACCGCCAAAGCGACGCCGAGTGGCTCTCGATGATGTACCCGCGGCTTGTGCTCGCCCGGGAGCTGCTGCACGGCGAGGGTGCCATCTTCGTCAGCATCGACGACCACGAAGTGCACTACTTGCGGGTGATCATGGACGAGATCTTTGGCCGCGAGTGTTTCCGCAACTGCATCGTCGTCGGCCGGGGGATCAAGAGCGTCCAGGCCCAGTTTGCGTCGGTCGCGGCGCTGGCCAACGGCCACGAATACGTGCTCGTTTACGCCCGGGACGCCGGGGCCCGGTTTCCCAACCTGCGGGTGCCGAGGGAGACGCGCCGGCCGGGCACGTGGAACAACCACTGGCGCGGCACGGATCGCCCCACCATGCGGTACCCGCTTTTTGGCATCACGCCCGAGCGCGGCCAATGGCGCTGGAGCCGGGAGCGGAGCCTGGCAGCGGCCGCCAATTACGAGCGCATGCTGCAAGAGTTGGGCGTTGGCCCCGAGCAAGTCACCCAGGAGCAGATCGACGCGTGGTACCTCAAAGAGCGGCGGCGGGGGCGGAGGGTCGACCTGCTGCGCCTGTCGAGCCAGGGGAAACCGGAGCACTACGTCCCGCCGGCCGATACGCGCCTGGCCAGCACCTTGTGGACGGACCTCACGGCCAAGGGCAGCCGGGAACTGGCGCGGCTTTTGGGCCCTGGGATTTTTGACAACCCCAAGCCGGTGGCCTTAATCCGCCGTATGCTGCAGTGGGTGACGCGCCCCGACGCCGGCGACATCGTCCTGGACTTTTTCGCCGGGTCGTGCACGACGGCCCAGGCGGTGCTGGAGCAAAACGCCGCCGATGGCGGAAACCGTCGCTGCATCGTCGTGCAGCGGGCCGAACCGACTCCGCCGGGTTCGCCCGCCCGCCGGGAGGGATATGACACCATCGCCGCCATCGGCCGCGCCCGGATCCGCCGGGTTCAGGAGCGGCTGGGCAGCCGGGAACCGTGGCGGATGTACCGGGTGGTGGAGGCAGCCGGGGAGGGCGAAGGCTAGAGCTGCAGGAAGAGGCGCTTGGCCTCCTGCAGGGCCTCCCTGGGATCGATCTCCGGGTTGTCGTGGAGGATGCAGGCCTCCAGGTTTTCCACGATGACCTGGGCAGCCACTTTGTTGACCGCGTTGCGCAAGGCCGTCAGCTGCGTGATGATGTCCGCGCACGGGCGACCTTCCTCGAGCATGCGTTGGATGCCCCGGGCCTGCCCTTCGATGCGGCGCAGGCGATCCGTCAGCTGCTTGATGACCTTGGGGTCGCGAAGCGTACCCGCCATGTTTTCGTCCACCGTCCTGATACTGCTTGTTTGCCAGAGTGCTGCCGGTTTTGCACGGCAGCCGGCAGAGCCGCCTTGAGGCTTCTAACAGACGGGCGCCGCGGCAGCTGCCGGCATAAGCCGCTGTTGGTTATACAGTACTTGGCAGGGTATCGAGAGTCAACGCCGTCGGGTGCAGTGAGTCGGGCGCGGGACGGTAGCAGGAAGGCGAAAGGGGACCGGGCGCGGAAACGAATCCGCGCGGTCCAACACCGAATACGATCGCCACTGAAGGCGCGCAGCAGGGAGGATGACCGTGAGCGACGGCTGGCAGGACAAGGCAGGCGTCATTCACGTGCACTCCCGCTACTCGGACGGCCGCGGCACGGTGGAGGCCATCGCCCGGGCCGCCGAGCAGGCGGGGGCGGAATTCCTGATCCTCACCGATCACGACACCTTGGCCCCCTTGCGGGACGGCAAGGAAGGCTGGTACGGCCGCACGCTGCTTTTGGTCGGGGTCGAGGTTTCCCCCGACGACGGCAATCACTATTTAGGAATTGGCATACATAAGGAAGTATCCCGCGACGCGCCCCCGGCCGAGTACATCCGCGTCATCGCGGACCAGGGCGGGCTTGGGTTCATTGCGCACCCCGACTACCCGCCGCAGGAGCAGTACCCCCTCAAGCGGTTTCCGTGGCACGACTGGTCCGTGACCGGCTACACCGGCATGGAGATTTGGACGTACACCGTCGACTGGCTGACGGGGGTCACGAGCGTTTGGCGGCTGGTCAAGGCCCTTATGTCGCCGCTGGCGACGGCCGACGGCCCGTTCCCCGAGACTCTTTCCCGCTGGGATGCTCTGCTCAAAGAAGGCTGGGCCAAAGGCCGGCGGGTGGTGGGCATCGGCTCCCAGGACGCCCACGGGATCTTGTACTCTTACCGGCGCATGTTCCGGGCCGTGCGCACCCACATCCTGATCGCCGGCGACTGGCGGCGGGAGGTGGAAAAGGACAAGGCGCTGGTGCTGGAGGCGCTGGGCGCGGGGCGGGCCTTTGTCGCCAACGATCTGCTGCAGGACGCCACAGGGTTCCGGTTTTGGGCCGAGCGCGGATCCCGCCATACACCCATGGGTGGCGTGCTGGCGGTGGGCGACGGCGTGTGGCTCAAAGCAAGGGCGCCGGTGCCCTGCCGGCTGATCTTGCGCACGCCCGACGGCGTGCTGGCCGAAGCGGAAGGGGAAACCCTCACGCACCGGGTGACGGGGCCCGGTGTCTACCGCGTCGAGGCGCGGCTGCCGTACAAGGGCGCCTGGCGGCCGTGGGTGTTTACGAACCCGGTATACCTCCGCTGACGGCGCCGACTGACGGCCCTCGGCTTGCGACCGGGGGACGGCGCGAATTTGCCCCAGGGGACTGGGCCCCTCGCTTGAGAGGCGGTCGGCGGAGCGTTGCCGGCGCTAGCTGGCGGTCCAGCCGTTGCCCGGCTCGTCGCCGTCTTCCACGAAGCGGACGGTGATGGTATCGCCGCTGCGCACCGGCGCCGTGTAGCCGGCCGGCAGCCCGTCCACCAGCAGCTGCAGGCGACGGCCCTGGAGCACCGCGTCCTGCCCGATGCCCGCGTACGGGAGCAGCTGGTAGAGGGGCACGGAGCCGGAGGCGGTCACTTCCAGCCAGTCCCCATCCGCCACCGGGTCGTCGAGGGCGGCGGGCGCGCCGTTGCGCGCGAGCTCGACCGGCGCCGTGATCGTCACCGGCTCTCCGTTGAGGATCACGTGCAGCGTCTTCTCCGCCGGCAACCCCGCCGCCGCCAGGACGTCCGCCACGGTGGCGGGCCGGCCGGGCTCCCAGTCCCACCGATCGCCGTCCCGCACCGGCTCACCGGGCTGCGCGGGCTCCCCGTTGCGCAGGAGGACGGCTCCCGTCCTGCAGGTGACCGGCCGGCCGTTGACGAGGCAGCGCACCTCCCGCGACGGCAGCCGGCGGCCGAAGGCTTCCAAAAGCTCGGCCGCGGTGCGGGGGAAGCGGATCTCGATCTCGTCCCGGTCCTGCACCTGCTCGTCCGGCTCCGCAGGCCGGCCGTTGCGCCGCACGAGGACCGGCAGCTCCTGCCAGGTGTTTTCAAACTGGATCCGCACCGGCGGCCGCCCGCCGCCGGCCTGGGTTTCCAGCCAGCGCTCCACCAGCGTGCGCACGAGGACCACCGGCGGCTGGCCATCCGTGGGTTCGCCGAGCCGCACGTCGTCCTGATTCTTGAGCACCGTGTCCAGGGTGGCGGGCTCGCCGTTGACATAGACCGCGGCGGCGCTGCCGCGCGTGCCCGGGATCACGGTCAGCTCGCCGTTGACGGTGAGGGTGAGCCCGCTGCCCATGCGCCCCGTGAGCCTGTGGAGCGGCAGCCCGGCGATGCGGGCCGCCTCCCGCACGGTGCACCGGTCGGGCAGGAAGAGGCATACCGGCCGGCCGTCCACCCGCACCCGCACCGGCGGCAGCTGGTTTCCCCGCACGCTGAGGAGAGCAATCCCCAGCGCCGTGATCACGTCCGGCCCCTGCAGCTCCTCGGCGCCGGCAGCGCCCCGTACGGCGCGGCGGTCCCGGATGGTGACGCGGTTGGCTGGCATCTCCAGGGCGCCGGCCAGGGCTTGCAAAAGGCCCGGGGTTTGGCTGCCGCCCCCGACCAGGAGCACCGCCGCGGGCGGGGCGGCGCGCCACTGGGCGATCTCGGCCGCGATGCGGTTGGCCAGACGGCGGGTGGCCGCCTGGGTGATTTCCATCACCATGGGGGCGGTGAGCTCAATGGCTTCCCCGAGGACGTTCTCGACGACGGCGCGGTCCCCCGCGGACACCGCCCGCTTGGCCTGCTCGGCCACGGAAAAGTCCAGCAGCAGCTCGTTGGCGATGGCTTCCGTGATGGCGTCGCCCGCTTCGGGCACCATGGCGTAGGCCTGGACCGTGCCCTCGCCCGTCATGGCGATGTCCGACGTCCCGGCGCCCACGTCGATGAGCACCAGGTTGAGGTGGCGCATGGTGTCGGGGACCAGCGCCTCCAGGGCGGCGATGGGCTCCAGGGTCAGCCCTGCCATCTCAAGGCCCGCGTGGGCCAGGGCGCCTTCCAGGGAGTCCACCACTGTGCCGGGCAGGAACGTGGCCAGCACGTCCACGGCCAGGTGGTTGCCCCGTTGGCCGACCAGCCGCCCGATAGGCTCGCCGTCGAGCCAGTAGCCGGTCGCGGTGTGGGCGATGCAGTAGAAGCCGTGGGCGGCGGAGTGCTTGTCCAGGGACGAGATGAGGGACAGCTGGGCGTCGGCAACGGCCTCCCATTCCAGCAGCCGGTTCATCTCGTCGGTGACGGCCACGTGGCTCCCATGGGACTGCTCGGCGCGGCCCCGCACGGTGCGCAGGGCGCGCCCCGCGGCGGCGATGTAGGCATGGGTGAAGGTGACGCCCAGGGCGGTTTCAAGGCGCTCCTTGGCCTGGCGCAGGACGCGGCCGACGGCCGGGACATCGTGCACCTGCCCGTCCCGCATGGACCGCGTCGTGTGGCGCAAGAAGCACGAGGCCAGCACTTCGACGCCGCTGGGCCCGTCGCCGGGCTTTTCCCGTACGGCGAGGGCCAGCACTTTATGGGTGCCGATGTCCAGGATGAGGCGGGGTGCGGAGACGGCCGCGGCCGGTTCCATGGCATCACCTTCTAAACTGCATTATCTAGCTGTTTAGTTGCGATGCGAGGGAGATCCTGCGTGCCCGGAAAAGGCCGCGCCGCCCGTGCCTGCTGCGGTGCGGGCAGCACGGCGAGAGGATTACGTCCAGGCGGGTTGAGCGGAGTGCGTCCAGGCGGCCCGAGCGGAGGGCGTCCAGACGGCTCGAGCGGGTTGCGTCCGGGCGGGCTGAGCGGATGGCGTCTAGGCGGCTCGAGCGGATTTCGGTCGGGCGGGCCCTGAAAGCCGAAGGGACGTGTTAAGGTCGTCATGAAATGGTTGTGTGCGCGGTTGTGTCCGGTTGCCTGGGACTGGGCGAGAGGGCCGCGCAAGGAGGGCGTGGGTTGAACGGCTGGGAGTGGACGGCGTTTGCTTTCGCATTGCTTTTCATGCTCCTTGGGGTGGCGGGCACGGTGGTGCCGGCGCTCCCCGGCTTGCCTCTCATATGGCTGGCGGCCTTGGGATTTGGGTTCGTCAACGGGTTTGAGCGGGTGGATGGCACTTTTCTCATCATCCTGCTGGTGGTAACCGTCGCCGCTGAAGCTTCCGACCACCTGGCCCGCGTTTGGGGGGCTCGCCGCTACGGCGCCGGCAAAGCCGGTGCCTGGGGCGCCGTCATCGGCGCCCTGGTGGGGCTGTTTTTCCTGCCCATCGGGCTTATTGTCGGGCCGTTTTTTGGGGCATTCATCGGAGAGTTGCTAGCTGGCCGCACGCTGGTAGAATCGGTCCGCGCCGGATGGGGTGGCCTCATCGGGACACTCGGGTCCATGGCCGTCAAGTTTGTAGTCGCTTGGGGCATGACCATCGCGTTTGTCGTCAAGGTACTGTGAATGGCGGGACGGGGTTGCCGGCAGAGGCCATGCGGCACGAGACCCACAATAGGGGCGCCGCAACTTGCCACTTCGCGGGTGCTCGACCGCTGCGGTGAGTGGTGTCGATTTGTGGTTCATACACAACTCGAGGGCCGTGGGCCGCAGGGAATGATCGGTTTTGACACCTGTAGTAGCTGATGATCCGACTGAGCTTCCCCGACTGCTCGATCGCAGACCGGAGTGGGGAGTCGCGGCGGTCGTCGATACCGAAACCACCGGTCTGGATCCACGTCGGCATGAGATCATAGAACTTGCTATCGTACTGTTCGCGTTTGACCGAGTCGGGGGACACGTGCGCGGCGTAATCGACGAATACACAGGTCTCCGTGAGCCCGGACGATCCATTCCAAAGGCGGTCCAAAAGGTGCACGGCATCACCCAGGACGATGTCCGGGGACGCAGGCTTGACGATACACGTGTTAACGCACTTCTGGCGCAAGCGGAGTTCCTTGTTTCTCACAACGCCGCTTTCGACCATGGATTCGTTTCGCGGCTGTTTCCGACGGTCGTAGGGAAACCGTGGCTCTGCTCCATGAACGGAGTAGCATGGTACCGCCGTGGTCACGTGTCAAGGTCACTGGCCTCCTTGCTACGAGACTACGGGCTGCCTCAGACGCGGGCTCACCGAGCACTCGACGATGCCCGATCCACGCTTCTGTTGCTGTCCTTACCAGGACCAAGAGGGGAGCCTAATCTAAGCGAATTGTTGCGGCGTGCCCGCACATCGCAACTTCGCCAGCGTCGTTCCGCGGGAGGCGAGTCATAAAAGGAAAACCCCGAAGACACCGTGAATTTGTGCGGCATCTGAACTTGACAAACTCCCAGCTAGAATACTAAATGCCTGTTTGCAGCACCAGCGGCCCGTCACAATGGCGTTTCTTTAGTGTCGTCCCCACGCACGTGGGGGTGAACCGTCCTAAAGCTCCTTCTCAACGTACTGCCGGACGTCGTCCCCACGCACGTGGGGGTGAACCGCGGAGCGCGAACAGAGGCTCCGGGCGAAGGTCGTCGTCCCCACGCACGTGGGGGTGAACCGAAGCGGAGTCGCAAGGTGACGGCGCTTAGGAGGTCGTCCCCACGCACGTGGGGGTGAACCGATGGCCGTGTCGGCTCGATGTAGGGTGATGCCGTCGTCCCCACGCACGTGGGGGTGAACCGAACCGCCTACTGCTTGTCCACTACCTGTAACAGTCGTCCCCACGCACGTGGGGGTGAACCGGCCCACGGGTCGTCCATGAACTCACGGTGCAAGTCGTCCCCACGCACGTGGGGGTGAACCGCTGCTGCATATCTGCGAAGGGTCGCTGGTCAGGTCGTCCCCACGCACGTGGGGGTGAACCGGGCGGCCCCGTTTGGGACCGCCCCGCCGGCTGGTCGTCCCCACGCACGTGGGGGTGAACCGAACGCGGACACACTCTGCCCAAATGCGCCGGTGTCGTCCCCACGCACGTGGGGGTGAACCGGCAAAGACCATTGTCAAAGGTTTGGTGGTGATGTCGTCCCCACGCACGTGGGGGTGAACCGGGGTGGACGACTCCTGACGGCAGGTGCGAGGCGTCGTCCCCACGCACGTGGGGGTGAACCGATCCGCCGAGTCAAGTAAGTCGCTGCCCAAGTGTCGTCCCCACGCACGTGGGGGTGAACCGCAGCCACACCCGCCCCACTCAAACAGGTCAAGGTCGTCCCCACGCACGTGGGGGTGAACCGTCGGCTCCTATATGGATTCCCGACAGGAAGGCGTCGTCCCCACGCACGTGGGGGTGAACCATGAACCGCATTGCCTTGGGTCTTCCGAAAACGTCGTCCCCACGCACGTGGGGGTGAACCGGTTAGTGCCAACGAGACGATCCCGGTCGTGGCGTCGTCCCCACGCACGTGGGGGTGAACCGATGTATTCGTCGCCCTTTTGGAAGGGCTCGAAGTCGTCCCCACGCACGTGGGGGTGAACCGCGCTCTAGCTGGGAGGATGGGAGAGAGGAGGGGTCGTCCCCACGCACGTGGGGGTGAACCGGGTAGGGTCAAGGCGCTTTGGCCTATCGACACGTCGTCCCCACGCACGTGGGGGTGAACCGCCGCCTTCGTGGCTTGGGCCGGCGGCGAAGAAGTCGTCCCCACGCACGTGGGGGTGAACCGAAAGTTGAGGCGGGGGAGGAGGACTGACCCTCGTCGTCCCCACGCACGTGGGGGTGAACCGTGAGCGGCCCGCTAGGCCCCGTCCCGTGCAAGGT
>LZRQ01000094.1 GCA_002159155.1 Firmicutes bacterium ZCTH02-B6 | reverse complement strand
GTACCCGAGCGCGCACCGGCGTCGAGATGGAGGCGCTCACCGCCGTGACTGCGGCCGCGTTGACCTTGTATGACATGTGCAAGGCGCTGGACCGGGCCATGGTGATCACGGACATTCGCCTTGAGGAGAAAAGGGGCGGCAAGAGCGGTACCTTCGTGCGCGGCGACACCGGCGCGACCCGGGATGAGGGCCCATTTCTACCGGCATGACGGCGAGCCTTGACACCTTGCGGTCAGCGGCATGTGGCGGTTACCGGCATCTTAGGATCATCTACATCCAGCGAACATCGACATCTTGCGTCGACTGTCATCCTGAGGGTTGCAGGGTGAGGACTGGTAGACTATGATTATCGGTGGACCTATTGGCACTCGCGCCCAGTGAGTGCTAACGGTCTACCGCACGAACCGTGTTACACCAGCGGAAACCCATGCGCCAAGGAGGTTGAACTATGCAGCTGCAGCCGTTGGCTGACCGCGTCATCGTGCAGCCCTTGAAGGAGGAGGAAAAGACCCCCGGTGGGATTTATCTGCCCGACACGGCCAAGGAAAAGCCGCAGCAGGGCAAGGTGGTCGCTGTCGGGCCTGGCCGGCTCGACGACAAGGGCCAGCGGATCGAGATGGCCGTCAAGACCGGTGACCGGGTGGTGTACTCCAAGTACGCCGGGACCGAGGTGGAGATCGGCGGCGAGGAGTACCTCATCTTGTCCGAGTCCGACATCCTCGCGATTGTGCAGGAGTAAGGGCAGGGACTCAGTGTAAGGGCACGGGCTCAGGGACCAGGCCCAGTGGGACCGGCAGGCGGCGCCCGGACGGCGGCGGCCGTTCTTGCCGGCCAATTTCCGATTAGGAAGGTGAACGCACATGGCAGGCAAGGAGCTTGCTTACCGGGAGGAAGCGCGCCGGCGGCTTGAGCGCGGCGTCAATGTCGTGGCCGACGCGGTCAAGGTGACGCTCGGGCCCAAGGGGCGCAACGTGGTGCTCGAGAAGAAGTGGGGTTCGCCCACCATCACCAACGACGGCGTAACTATCGCCCGGGAAATCGAGCTGGAAGATCCGTTTGAAAACATGGGCGCCCAGCTGCTCAAGGAAGTGGCCACCAAGACCAACGACGTCGCGGGTGACGGCACGACGACGGCGACGGTGCTGGGCCAGGCCATGATCCGCGAGGGCCTCAAGAACGTAGCCGCCGGCGCCAACCCGCTCCTGCTCAAGAGGGGTATCGACCGGGCCGTGGCGGTGGCGGTCGAGGAGATCAAGAAGCTGGCCAAGCCCGTGGAAACCCGGGATGCCATCGCACAGGTGGCCAGCATCTCCGCGGCCGACACCGAGATCGGCGAGCTCATCGCACAGGCCATGGAGAAGGTGGGCAAGGAAGGCGTCATCAGCGTCGAGGAATCCAAGAGCATGGGCACCACCCTCGAAGTGGTCGAGGGCATGCAGTTTGACCGCGGCTACCTCTCGCCCTACATGGTCACCGACCCCGAGCGGATGGAGGCGGTGCTGGACAACCCGTTCCTGCTCATCACGGACCGCAAGATCAGCTCCATCCACGACATCGTGCCGGTGCTCGAGAAGATCATCCAGACCGGGCGGCCGCTGGTGATCATCGCCGAGGACGTGGAGGGCGAGGCCCTGGCGACCTTGGTCGTCAACAAGATCCGCGGCGTGCTCCAGGTGGCCGCTGTCAAGGCACCGGGATTCGGCGACCGCCGCAAGGCCATGCTGGGCGACATCGCCGTCCTCACCGGCGGCCAGGTCATCTCCGAGGACCTGGGCATCAAGCTTGAGAACGTCACCCTGAACATGTTGGGCCAGGCGGGCAAGGTGCGCATAACTAAGGAGGATACGACCATCGTCGAGGGTCGGGGTTCCAAGGCCGAGATCGATGCCCGCGTCGCCCAGATCCGCAAGCAGATCGACGAAACCGACTCCGAGTATGACCGCGAGAAGCTGCAGGAGCGGCTGGCCAAGCTGGCCGGCGGCGTGGCGGTTATCAAGGTCGGTGCGGCCACCGAAACGGAGCTCAAGGAAAAGAAGCACCGAATTGAAGACGCCCTCTCGGCTACCCGGGCCGCCGTGGAAGAGGGCATCGTGCCGGGCGGCGGGACTGCGCTCCTCCTGGTGCAGAAGGCGCTGGATAACGTCGAGGCCGAGGGCGATGAGCGGACCGGCGTCCAGATCGTGCGCCGGGCCTTGGAGGAGCCGCTGCGGCAAATTGCCGTCAACGCGGGCTACGAGGGTGCGGTTATCGTCGAGCGCGTCAAGGAGCTGCCGACCGGGCAAGGGTTTGACGCCCTCAACGGCCGCTTTGTCGACATGGTGGCCGCGGGCATCATCGACCCGGCCAAGGTGACCCGCTCCGCTCTTGAAAACGCGGCCAGCATCGCCGGCATGGTGCTGACGACGGAGACCCTGATCGCCGAAGCGCCCGAAGAGGACGAGAAGGACGGCGGCTCGGCGGAGTAACGGTGGTCGCCCCAGAGTTGGGGCCGTACACCGCCGCAAGGCCGGTGCCCCGGCCTGCAGGCCGCAAGCGGTCCGGCGCCTGGGCGCCGCGAGGTGGACAACGAAGCCCCGGGCAGGATAAAGAACGCCCGGGGCTTTCGCCTTCCCTCGGCGGCGCCATGACGTCGCTTGTCCTTGCCCTTCGGTTTTGCGATGTGCTAGGATCAGAGAAAATGTGGAGGCGGTGACGCCGCTTGCATCAAGATGTGGCCAAGGTCCTCCTTGATGAACCGACGATCCAGGCCAAAGTGCGCGAGCTGGCTGCACGCTTGTCTGAGGATTACCAGGGCAAGTGCCCGGTGCTGATCTGCATCTTGAAAGGTGCGTTTATCTTTACTGCTGACTTGATGCGCCACCTGACCATCCCCACCCGGGTGGATTTCATGGCCATCTCCAGCTACGGCAACCGGACGCGCTCCTCAGGCGTGGTGCAGATCCTTAAGGACCTGGACAGGTCCATCGAGGGCGAGCACGTAGTGGTCGTGGAGGACATCATCGACTCGGGGCTGACCCTTACCTATTTGCAGGAAAACTTGTGGTCCCGCCGGCCCGCGTCGCTGCGCAGCTGTGTCTTGTTGGACAAGCCGAGCCGGCGGGAGGTACCGTTTACCCCTGACTACCTCGGCTTCCAGGTACCCGATGAGTTTGTGGTCGGCTACGGTCTCGACTACGCCGGCCTGTACCGCCAACTCCCCTACATCGGGGTGCTCAAACCCGAGGTGTACCAGAAACACTCGTAACCGAGCCGGTACCAGCCGTGAACGCCGGTTTCAACTGAGACCGCGTGCGGCGGCTCGGGCGCGGACAAACGGGGGCTTGCACGTTGACGACCGCCGCATCCCTTGCCACGACCAAGCCCGCCGGTGAGCGGGTCATCGTTTTGGACTTTGGCGCCCAGTATGGGCAACTCATCGCCCGGCGCATCCGCGAGCAGCAGGTGTACTGCGAAGTGTTGCCGGGCGACGCTCCGGCTGACAAGGTTTTGGCCCTCGAACCCAAGGCTATTGTCCTCTCCGGCGGGCCCGCCAGCGTGTATGAGCCCGACGCGCCCCGGGTCGATCCGCGGCTCTTGGAGGCCGGGATTCCGGTGCTCGGCATCTGCTATGGGATGCAGCTTTTGGCTGCCCAGCTTGGCGGCAAGGTGCGGAAGGGCGCAAAGCGCGAGTACGGCCGGACGGAGCTGTACGTCAGCGACTTCGCGGATCTTTTCCGGGGGCTGGAGCCACAGGGCGGCGAGCCGCTCATCTGCTGGATGAGCCATGGCGACGTGGTGGAGGCGGCGCCGCCCGGTTTCGACGTGTTGGGGCGTACCGACGACTCGCCTGTGGCCGCCATGGCCGACCGCCGGCGCAAGCTTTTTGGAATCCAATGCCACCCGGAGGTCGCCCACACGCCGTGGGGCAGCCAGCTGTTGCGCAATTTCCTCTTTGACATCGCCGGCTGCCAGGGCGACTGGACCATCGGCTCATTTACCGAGCAAGTCATCGCCGATGTGCGGGCAGCGGTCGGCGAAGGAAAGGCCATCTGCGCCCTGAGCGGCGGCGTCGACTCCGCGGTGGCGGCGACCTTGGTGCACCGGGCTTTGGGGTCGCAGTTGGTGTGCATCTTCGTGGACCACGGCCTCATGCGCAAGGACGAGCCGGAGCAGGTGGTCGGCACCTTCCGCCGGATGGGGCTGGAGCTGGTGGCCGTGGATGCGCGGGAGCGGTTTCTGAAGCGGCTTGAGGGAGTGGCGGACCCCGAGCGCAAGCGCAAGATCATAGGGGAGGAGTTCATCCGCGTCTTTGAGGAAGAGGCAGGCAAGATCGGGGATGTCCGCTATCTCGTCCAGGGCACCGTCTACCCGGACGTGATCGAAAGCGGCACCGGCCGCGCAGCGGTCATCAAGAGCCACCACAACGTGGGCGGGTTGCCGGAGCGGATGAACTTGAAGCTCATCGAGCCCCTGCGCTGGCTGTTTAAGGACGAGGTGCGCCGGGTCGGGCTTGAGCTTGGGCTG
The DNA here is from genome assembly GCA_002159155.1 of Firmicutes bacterium ZCTH02-B6. Classification (GTDB taxonomy): domain Bacteria; phylum Bacillota; class Limnochordia; order Limnochordales; family ZCTH02-B6; genus ZCTH02-B6. Next base: position 9,012 of record LZRQ01000094.1, on the reverse strand, counting down.
CCTGAGTCCATCATCTGGCGGCATCCTTTCCCGGGGCCCGGGCTCGCGGTCCGCGTCATCGGTCCCGTTACCCAGGACAAGCTCGACATCGTGCGGGAGGCCGACGCAATCGTGACCGAGGAGATCCGGAGGGCGGGGCTGGACCGCGACGTGTGGCAGGCGTTTGCCGTGTTGACGGATACCCGGAGCGTGGGCGTGATGGGCGACCAGCGGACGTACGGCCACGTGGTGGCCGTGCGGGCCGTCACCAGCACCGACGCCATGACGGCCGATTGGGCGCGCTTGCCGTCAGAGGTGCTGGAGCGGATCGCAAGCCGTATCATGAACGAGGTGCCGGACGTCAGCCGGGTTGTGTATGACATCAGCGCCAAGCCGCCCGCGACCATTGAGTGGGAGTAGAGCAAGAGCAGGAGTAGGAGCGCAGGGATGCCGGAGTCTTTGTACACACGCCGCATGATCCCCCGCGGGCTAAAAGACTTCCTACCCAAGGACGCGGCCAGGAAGCGGGCCGTGGAAAACGCTTTGGCCACGACCTTTGCCCGGTGGGGGTATGCGGAGGTCATCACCCCCACCGTTGAGTTTTTTGAGTGCCTCGCGCTGGGCGACGGGCCGGAACTGGTGGAAAAGATGTACCGCCTGTTTGACCGGGAAGGACATCAGCTGGCCCTGCGCCCAGAGGTGACGACGCCCATCGGGCGCATCGTCGCCACGCGCCTGAAGGACGAGCCCATGCCCCAGCGCCTATATTACCTGGCCAACGTTTTCCGGTATGAGGAGCCCCAGGCCGGGCGGCAGCGGGAGTTTTGGCAAGCCGGCGTCGAGCTGGTTGGGGCCACGGGGCCCGCTGCAGACGCGGAGGTCATCGCACTGGCCGTCACGGCCCTCGCGGCCGCGGGCCTCAAGGACTTCCGTCTCGACATCGGGCAAGTGGGCTACGGCAACGGCCTCATGGAAGGCGTCGCCCTTTCTGCCGACGACCGCCGTGCCATCCGGAAAGCGCTCTTGCGGCGGGACTACGTGGCCTTGGAGGAGATCCTGGAGCGCACCGGGCTGCCGCAGGACAAGCGGCGGCTGTTGCGGGAGTTGCCGCGCCTGCGCGGTCGGGAAGAAGCCATCGTCCGGGCCCTAGAGCTCGCCGACAACCCGACTTCCCGGCAGGCGGCGGAAAATCTCGGGGAACTTTACGCGGCCTTGGCGGCCCATGGCGTGGCCGACCGCGTCTACATCGACTTTGGCATGATCAAGGACCTGGACTACTACACCGGCATGGTGCTGGAAGGCTACGTCCCCGACTTGGGCTTCCCCGTTTGCACCGGCGGGCGTTACGACAACCTCATCGCGCGCTTTGGGTACGAGTGCCCGGCCACCGGCTTTGTGGTGGGCGTAGAGCGCCTGATGATGGCCTTGGAAGGCCAGGGGGCGCTGCCGGGGAGCGAGCCGGCGCCGCGGTGGCTTGTCGGGTCCGACCACGCCGGGCGGCCGCGGGCTTTGTCCGCGGCGCGCCACATGCGGGAGCGGGGATGGACGGTGGAAGTGGACGTGCTGGAACGTCCCTTGGACGCGTTGCTGGAGTATGCCCGCGCTCGCGGCGTTCCCTACCTGGCCTACTACGACGGCGACGCCCGCTTGCAGGTGTTCGCGGCCCCCGGTTACACGGCGCTGGACGCGGCGGGAATGGCGGGGCTCGGCGACGTGGCGGAGCTGTTTGGGGGGGATGCTCCATGAGCGGGCGCCCGGTGAGCGGGCCGGCTTCAAGCGATCGCCCGTTGACCATCGCGCTGCCCAAAGGCCGGCTGTTGGACAGGGTGGTTGAGCTGATGCACGCCGCCGGCTTTGAGACCGGGCCGTTGGCCGAGGCCGACCGCCGGCTCGTGCTGGAGGAAGGGCCGCTTCGTTTCCTTATCTGCCGCGCCGCGGACGTACCGACGTTTGTCGAGTACGGGGCGGCCGACGTGGGCGTGGCGGGGAAAGACGTTCTCTGGGAGGCGGGCCGGGACGTGGCGGAGCTGGTGGACCTCGGTATCGGCCTCTGCCGGCTGGTGGTGGCCGTCCCCCAGGCGTCGGGCGTCGCCCGCGTCCAGGACCTGGATTTCAACAGCCGGGTCGCGACCAAGTACCCGCGCATCGCCCGGCGCTACTTTAACGACCAGGGTATCCAGGTGGAGATCGTCCCGCTGCACGGCAACATCGAGCTGGCACCGTTGGTGGGGCTGGCCGACGCGGTGGTGGACGTGACGGAAACCGGTCGCACCTTGCGGGACAACGGGCTGACCGTCATCGCTACCGTGGGGGAAAGCACCGCCCGGCTCATCGCAAATCCCGTGCGCTACAAGATCCGCTCCGAGACCATCGACGCGCTGGCGGCAGGCCTGGAGCGCGCTGCCAAAGCGCGGCGCGAAGGCGTTGTCATGGGGGGACCGGCATGACCATGCGGGTGGTGTTAACGGCCGAGACGGCACCCGAGGAGTTGGCGCGGCTTTTCCAACGGCCGGCCCTTGAGGACATGGAGGTGGCCCCCAGCGTCCAGGCGCGGACTGCCGAGATTTTCGGCGAACCGTTGTCGCCGAGCCAGGCGGTTGCCCGCATCGCGGCGGCCGTGCGGGAGCGGGGTGACGCGGCGGTTGTCCAGTTGGCACGGAGCATCGACGGACTGGACGTGACGCCTGAGCGGTTTTTCGTAGGCGAGGACGAGATCGAGGCGGCCTACCGGGAGGCTAAGCCCGAGATGGTGGCCGCCATCCGCCGGGCCCGGGACAACATCCGCCGGGCCCATGAGGCTCAACTGCGCCGGGACTGGTGGATGACGATGCCCAGCGGCGCGGTGCTGGGCCAGCGATACGTGCCCCTGGAGCGGGTCGCGGCTTGTGTACCGGGCGGGCGCTTTCCGCTGGTGTCGACCGCGCTGATGGCCGTCGTGCCGGCCCGGGTCGCCGGCGTGCGGGAAGTCATCGTCGCCACTCCTGCCCGGGGCGAAGGGCGGATCGACCCGTATCTCCTGATTGCGGCCCGGGAGGCTGGTGCCGACCGCATCCTCCGCATCGGGGGTGCTCACGGCGTGGCGGCTCTGGCGTATGGGACCGAAACGATCCCCGCGGTCGACAAGATTGTCGGGCCCGGGAATGTCTTTGTGCAACTGGCCAAGAAGCACGTCTTTGGGCGGGTTGGGATCGACTCCATCGCGGGACCTAGCGAGATCCTTGTGCTGGCCGATGAAACGGCGCCGCCGGCCTTTGTCGCGGCAGACTTGTTGTCCCAGGCCGAGCACGACACGGAAGCGGCCGCGTGGCTCATCACGACCGACGCCGGCCTCGCCCAAGCGGTGGCGGCCGAAGTGGAGCGGCAGCTGGCGGCCTTGCCCGAGCCGGCCGTCGCGCGCGCGTCCCTTGAGCGCTGGGGGCGCGTCGCCGTCTGCCGGGACCTGGACGAGGCGGTCGACTTGGCCAACCGGCTGGCGCCGGAGCATCTGGAGCTGATGCTCAAGGAACCCCAGGCGGTGCTGCCTCGTCTTGCACACGCGGGCGCGGTTTTCATCGGCCCCCACTCGCCAGAGGTGATGGGCGACTACATCGCCGGGCTCAACCACATCCTGCCCACCAACGGCACGGCCCGGTTTGCTTCGCAACTGAGCGTCGACGATTTTGTGCGGCGGGTCGGGGTCGTGGCCTATACGCAGGACGCGTTTCTTGCGGAAGCCCGCGACGCGGCGAGGCTGGCCGACATCGAGGGCCTCGTCGCCCACGCGCGCGCGGTGCACGTGCGGTTGGACGCTCTAGCCCAACCGCTGCCTGGCGCCGGCGCACCGCAGGGCAGGTAGCTGCCGCAAGGGAGGGGACGCGCGGATGGAGACGGCCAAGCAGGCCCGTAGGGGCGAGGTGCAGAGGCGGACGGCCGAGACCGATATCCGCCTCGAGCTGGATTTGGACGGCCAGGGCCGGGCGCACGTGGCGACCGGGATCGGCTTTTTTGACCACCTGTTGACCGCCTTGGCGCGCCATGGGCTCTTTGACCTCACAGTGCACTGCACGGGCGACTTGCACGTGGATGGGCACCACACGGTGGAGGACACAGGCTTGTGCCTGGGCCAGGCCTTGCGCCAGGCATTGGGCGACAAGGCCGGGATCCGGCGTTTTGGTCACGCCTACGTGCCCATGGACGAGGCGTTGGTGCTGGCCGCCGTCGACATCAGCGGCCGGCCGTACCTGGCTTACGATCTCGCGCCTACGGGCAAGGTGGGCCAGTTCGACGCCGAGCTGGGGGAGGAGTTTTTCCGCGCCGTCGTCAATACTGCGGGGATCACGCTTCACCTGCGGCAGCTGGCCGGCCGCAACAGCCACCACATCCTCGAAGCGGGCTTTAAGGCGTTCGCCCGGGCGTTGCGGGACGCGGTCTCCCTTGACCCGCGGGTAGTGGGCGTGCCTTCCACCAAAGGGGTGATTGAGTGACGGGCGCGGGCATCGACGCAGGCTTTCTGGTCATTCCCGCCATCGATCTCCGGGCCGGCCGTTGTGTACGTCTGGTGCAGGGCGATCCGTCCCGGGAAACGGTGTATTCGGACGACCCGGTGGCGGTGGCGCGCAGCTTTGCCGCGGCGGGCGCCCGCAGGCTGCACGTGGTGGACCTGGACGGGGCCTTTGAGGGGCTGCCGCGCAACCTGTCGGTGGCCATGGAGATCGCACGGGCGGTAGACGTTCCCATCCAGCTGGGGGGCGGCATTAGGACTATGGCGGCCATCGAGCAGGTGCTGGCGTCGGGCATCGGCTATGTCATCCTGGGCACGGCGGCCATCGAACAGCCGGAGCTGGTGGAGGCGGCGTGCCGTCGGTTTCCTGGCCGGGTCCTGGTGGGCATCGACGCGCGGGACGGCCGCGTCGCCGTGCGGGGCTGGGCCGAAGGGACAGGGCGCGACGCGGTGGACTTGGCTCGGGACATGGGTCGCCTGGGTGTCGCACAGATCATCTTCACCGACATCGCCCGGGATGGGACGCTTTCTGGGCCCAACTTGGCGGCGCTGGAGCGGGTCGCTGGCTCCGGGGTGCCAGTGATTGCCTCCGGCGGCGTCAGTAGCCTCGACGACCTGCGGGAGCTGGCCGCTTTGCGGGACCGGGGCGTGGTGGGGGCCATCGTCGGCAAGGCGATCTACACGGGGGCTGTGGACCTCAAGGCGGCGCTGGCGGTGGGCTAGCGCGGCAGAGCGGTTGGCAGCAAATTGGAGGAAACCGCATGGAGACGAAACGCATCATCCCATGCCTGGACGTGCGGGCTGGGCGCGTGGTGAAAGGAACGCAGTTCCGGGACATCCGCGACGCCGGCGACCCGGTGGAGATGGCCGCCGCGTACGACCGGGAAGGGGCCGACGAAATAGCGCTGTTTGACATCGCCGCGTCCACCGAGGGCCGCGGTACCACGCTGGACGTGGTGCGACGGGTTGCGGCCGCCATCTCGGTGCCTTTCAACGTGGGCGGCGGTGTGCGTTCGGTGGCCGATGTGGAGGCATTGCTCGAGGCCGGTGCGGACAAGGTGTCCATCAACACCGCAGCGGTCGAGCGTCCCGAGCTCATCCGCGAGGCAGCGGAGCGCTTTGGCCGCCAGCGCATCGTCTTGTCCATCGACTGCCGGCGCCGCACGGGGTCGGGCGGAGAGTTGTCCTGGGAAGTGGTAGTTAAAGGCGGGACAACCCCGACAGGCCTGGACGTGATAGAATGGGCAATGCGTGCGGAAGAACTTGGCGCGGGGGAGCTGGTGCTCAACAGCATCGACTTTGACGGCACCAAGCAAGGCTACGACAACGAGCTCAACCGCCGCGTCAAAGAGGCCGTCCGCATTCCCATCGTCGCCTCAGGCGGCGCGGGGACGATGGAGCACCTGCGGGACGGATTCCTCGTTGGCCGGGCGGACGCGGTGCTCGCCGCGAGCATCTTCCACTTCCGGCAGGTGGAGATCCGGCCGCTCAAGGAATTTTTGCGCCAGGCGGGCATCCCCGTTCGCCTGTAGGCCGCGTCGAGAAGGCACGCCGGCTCCGGGCCGGGCAAAGACGGAAAAAAGCTCGGGGCACAGGCGGCGGCACGGCCGCCGAGGGACGTCAACGTGCGGCGTGCAACAAGGGTCGGGGGGTTCGTGCGACATGGAATGGTCGCAGCTTAGGTTTCAAAACAACGGGCTCATCCCGGTGGTGGTGCAGGACGTCCACAGCGGGGAAGTGCTGATGCTGGCCCACATGAACCGGGAAGCGCTGCAGCGCACCCTGGAGACGGGCAAGGCGTGGTACTGGAGCCGCAGCCGGCAGAAGCTCTGGCTCAAAGGGGAAGAATCCGGGCACTACCAGCATGTGCGGGCCATCATCGCCGACTGCGACGGGGATTCGCTCCTGTTGAAAGTGGAGCAGGAGGGACCCGGAGCGTGCCATGAGGGCTACCGGTCGTGTTTCCACTATGAACTCAACCGCGAAGGTGAGCCTTCGCCCAACGCGGATCAGGTGTTTGATCCCGAGGCGGTGTACGGCCGCGGGGAAGACGTGTTTGAGCAGCTCTACAACGTAATCATCGACCGCAGGGATCATCCCAAGGAGGGCTCCTACACGGCTTATCTGTTCCGTGAGGGCCTCGACAAGATTCTCAAGAAAATCGGCGAGGAAAGCGCCGAGGTTATCATCGCCGCCAAGAACGACACCAAACAGCCGTTGCTCGAGGAGACCGCAGACCTGGTGTACCACCTGACCGTGCTCATGGCCGAGCGGGGCATTACGCCCAAGCAGGTGTTCCAGGTGCTGCGCAACCGGCGCAAGGACGCGCAGGCTGCCCACTGACGGGCACTGCCGGGCGCGGCGGGAGGCCATCCCAAGTTGACCGATTGGCTCAAAGACCTCAACGAAACACAGCGGGCCGCCGTGGAGCACACGGAGGGGCCCTTGCTGATCATCGCGGGCGCGGGCAGCGGCAAGACGCGGGTGCTGACTTACCGTATCGCGTACTTGCTGCAGGTCAAAGGCGTGCCGCCGTGGGCGATCTTGGCCGTCACGTTCACCAACAAGGCGGCTCGGGAGATGCGGGAGCGGGTGGCGCGGCTCATTGGCCCTGCAGGCGAGCAGGTGTGGGTAGGGACGTTTCACGCCACCTGCGTGCAGATCCTGCGCCGGCATGCGGACCGGCTCGGGTTTCCGCGGCACTTTCTCATCTTTGACACCGCGGACCAACTCGCTGCCGTCAGGGAAACCCTCAAGGAGCTCAACCTCGATGCGAAGCGGTATGACCCTCGCGGCGTCCTGGCGGCCATCAGCAACGCCAAAAATGAGCTTTTGGATGCGGCCGGCTACGCGGCGCAAGCCACGGACTTTTGGGAGCGCACGGTGGCGCGGATCTACGAGGGGTATCAGGCCAGGCTCAAGCAAAACGGCGCCTTTGACTTTGATGATCTGATTCTGGCGACCGTGCGGCTGTTCCGGGAAGACCCGGCGGTGCTCGAGTACTACCAGGACCGCTTCCGCTACCTGATGATCGACGAGTACCAGGACACCAACCGCGCCCAGTACGTGCTGGTAAACATGTTGGCTGGCCGCCATCGCAACCTCTGCGTAGTCGGCGACGCGGACCAGAGCATTTATCGCTTCCGGGGGGCCGACATCCGCAACATCCTCGACTTTGAGCGGGACTATCCGGACGCAACAGTGATCAAGCTCGAGCAAAACTACCGGTCCACCAAGCGCATTCTGGAAGCGGCCAACAACGTCATCGCCAACAACCTGGACCGCCCAGAGAAGAATCTGTGGACCCGCAATCCCGAGGGCGACCCGATCATCTTTTACCAGGCGGGCGACGAGCGGGAGGAGGCGGCTTTCGTCGGCGACGAGATCCGCCAGGGGGTGTTGGAGGACGGGCGGCCGTACCGGGATTTCGCTATTTTGTACCGGACCCATGCCCAGAGCCGTACCTTTGAAGAGGAGTTCATCCGCCGGGGCATCCCGTACCGGATCGTTTCCGGCGTGCGGTTTTACGAGCGCAAGGAAATCAAGGACTTGCTGGCCTACTTGCGGCTCATCTTCAATCCGTACGACGGCCTGAGCCTGCGGCGTATCATCAATGTGCCCAAGCGGGGCATCGGCGACACGACCTTGGGCAAGCTGGACGACTATGCGGCCGCGATGGGGCTGCCTTTGTACGAAGCGTTGAACGACGAAGCTGCCTTAAGTGAGCTGTCGCCGGCGACGGCGGGCAAGGTGCGGGCTTTTTATCAGCTCGTGGAAGGGTGGCGTCAACTTGTCGGCAAGGTAAGCCTGACGGCCCTGGCCGAGCGGGTGCTGGAGGAGTCGGGCTATTTGGCCGAGTTGCACGCCGAGCGTACGGTGGAGGCGGAAGCCCGGGTCGAAAACCTGAAAGAGTTTCTCTCGGTGACGCGGCAGTTTGAGATGGAGCAAGGCCAGGACCTGGGGGCCTTTCTCGAGCATGTGGCCCTCGTGTCCGACGTGGACGCCTACGACCCGCAGGCCGACTCCGTCGTCCTGATGACGCTGCACGCAGCCAAGGGCCTGGAGTTTCCCGTGGTGTTCCTGGTCGGCATGGAGGAGGGGGTGTTTCCCCACTCCCGGGCCATCATGGAACCCGGGGAGCTCGAGGAGGAACGCCGCCTGTGCTATGTGGGCATGACCCGGGCTAGGGAGCGGTTGTACCTCACCTGCGCCCAGCAGCGTATGCTGTACGGAGAGCCGGTGTCGTCGGCGGTGTCCCGGTTTGTGGGTGAGATTCCGGACCACCTGGTGGAGGACCGCTCGGAGGAAATCCGGGCGCAAGCGGCACGGGCTCGCTGGCAGGTGCTGCCCGGCGGGCGCGGGGGACGGGCCGGTTTTGGCCCCATGTCCATGTCCCTGACCGGGTTCGGTCCGCCCGCTGGTGCCGGCCGTACCGGCGCAGTGGGCACGGGAAACGGCGGGATTGCGCTGGCCGGCGGCGGGTTCGGGCGACGGACCGCGGGAACGGGGAGCGTTTCCTCCGACAAGACCTCGGGGGCGAGCCGATCCGGCAT
>LZRQ01000093.1 GCA_002159155.1 Firmicutes bacterium ZCTH02-B6 | reverse complement strand
CCGTACGGGCAACCTAGCGGTGCACGGCTAACCCAGATTTGCGCGCGAAACAGGAGGTGAGCCTTGTGCCCGAGGTCCGCTGTACGGTCAGCAACTGCGCCTACTGGTACGAAGGCAACCGGTGCAGCGCCGAAGCGATCCTGGTGGTGAGCGACGATGCCGTCAACCGCATGACGCTGCTGGGCGCAGGACAGCGGGGCGGCGGCAAGCACGACCAGGAAATTGGCGAGATTGGGCAGACTCCAGCGCGAGTGACGAAAGAGACATGCTGTTACACTTTCCGACCCAAGGACGCCGGCCAGTCACAAAAAGAAACGTCGTCACCGCCACAAAGTCACACCAAGCAACAAAATCCCAGCTAGAAAAAGTTTGACCAGAAAACGCCCGTCTGAGTGAGCGCGCGGCGGGATGTCCGGCTGTTCGTCCCCGGACATCCCGTCCTTCCCCGCTATTTACCCCCTCGATCTCCTACATTTTGTGTGTTACAATTGGCAGGCCACAACATGTTGTGGCCCGGTGGTGCGACGACCCCAACGGGGACACCACCGGTACCCAATGCAAGGAGGCTCGGGTATGGCCCTCGAACCCAGCCGGGCGGTGCCGGCGCAAGACCGTGGCCGACGCTATCGCTGGAGTGAACTGCAAGAACTGATTTTTCTAGATCGTTATGCTCAAAAGGGCTCCCGCGCCGACATCACCGTCGGCGACACCGTGGTCGTCATGACCAAGGAGCACCCCAAGTACCCGCAAAAGGAAGTCGGCGTCGTCGAGGCGGTGGACGGCGACGATATCACGGTGCGACTGCGCTCGGGCGAGTTGTTTGTCCAAAAGCGGGCCCGGATCGACCGGCCTTTGGAAACGCGCCCGGAGGACATGTGGGACCGCATGGCGCGCGCGATCGTCGCCGTGGAGCCCAAGGACAAGCGCAAGGAGCTGGAAAAGGAGTTCCGCTGGCTGCTGCAGGACTGGCGCTTTGTCCCCGGCGGGCGCATCAACGCGATGCTGGGCACGGGCCAGCATCTGACGGCCTACAACTGCTACGTCATCCCCATCCGGCCCGACGACCCGTCCCATGGTAACGACAGCCGGCGAGCCATCATGGACACCCTGCGCAACATGGTGGAGATCATGGCTCGAGGCGGCGGGGTCGGCATTAACTTGTCCACCTTGCGGCCGCGGCTTGCGTATGTGCAGGGAGTTAACGGCAAAAGCTCAGGCGCCGTCAGCTGGGGGCAGCTCTTCTCCACGGCAACGGGGCTGGTGGAGCAGGGCGGTTCGCGCCGGGGCGCGCTCATGCTCATCCTCAACGTCTGGCACCCGGACGTCATTGAGTTCATCAACGCCAAGCGGGATTTCGGCGTCCTGACCAACGCCAACATCTCCGTCGGGCTGACCGACGACTTTGAGCGGGCCCTGGACAACGACGAGGACTGGCAGCTGGTCTTCCCCGATTACGAAGCCGTCGGCAAGGAGATCTACGACCGGGAGTGGGACGGCAACCTGCGCCGGTGGCAGGAAAAGGGCTACCCGGTGAAGGTGTACCAGACGGTACGGGCGCGAGACTTGTGGCGCATGATCGTCGAGTCGGCGTGGGCGTCCGCCGAGCCGGGCATTGTGCGGATGGACTATTCCAACCGCATGTCCAACACGTGGTATTTCCACGACTTGATCGCGACCAACCCGTGCGTGACGGGCGATACGCTGATCTACACCGAAAACGGCCTGCAGCGGGCCGAGGACCTGTATTTCTCCTACAAGGCGCAGCGCGTGCTGGTGGACGGCCGCTTGAGCCACGAGGCGCTGTTGCCGGCGTCGCCGGTGTTTATCACCGGGATCAAGCCGGTATACCGGCTCGAAACCCGCGAAGGCTTTTCGGTGCGCCTGACGGCCGACCACCAGGTCATGACCGAGCGCGGCTGGGTAGCTGCCAAGGACTTGCAGCCAGGCGATGAAATCCACATCGTCAACCGGCCGGGCGCTTTCGGCCGGGAAGGCTCCCGGGATTTGGGGTTGGCGTTGGGCCGCGCGGTCGGGCAGGACATCCGCACCTACGCGCTGGCAGCGGCCGGCGTGGAGGGGCCCGGCGCCGCGGCCCGGGCCGGCAACGGCCTCGACCAGCGGGTGGCGGTCAGGGTGACGGCCGAGCCGATCACGGTGCCCGAGATCGTGTTCGTCGGCACCCGCGAGATGCAGCAGGCGTTCCTGCAGGCGCTTTTCGGCGCCAGCAGCTGCGTTGAGACCGACGCGGAGACGGGCAGCTGCCGGGTGCGGCTGGCGGCCGGCAGCGTCCGGTTGCTTGGCGACGTGCAGCGCCTGCTTCTCAACTTTGGCATCTACAGCCGTATAGACGACTCCGCCGGCGAAAGCAGCCTCGTCATCGCCGGGGCGAGCCTCGTGCGATTCGCCCGCGAGATCGGTTTCCACGACGAAGCGGCCAACGAGGCGCTGCGCGCCAACCTCTCGGCGTCCTCGCGACCGCTGGAACCCGAGCGTTTTGTGGCCACGTTCGCGGCGCTCGTACCCGACGGCGAGGAGATGGTGTACGACCTGACGCAACCGGACACCCACTCCTTTGTGGCCAACGGGCTCGTCGTGCACAACTGCGGCGAGCAGTTCTTGCCCGCGTGGGGCGTGTGCAACCTGGGCCACATCAACTTGAGCCGCTTCGTCGAAGACGGGCAGATCCTTTGGGACGATCTAAAGCGGGCGGCGCGCCTGGGCGTGCGTTTCCTGGACAACGTCATCGACATCACGCCCTACTTCTTTAAGGAAAACGAGAAGGTGCAGAAGGCCGAGCGCCGGGTCGGCATGGGCACCATGGGCCTGGCCGAGATGCTGATCAAGCTGGGCGTGCGCTACGGGTCGCCGGAGTCCCTGGAGATCATCGACCAGGTATACCGCACCATCGCGGTGGAGGCGTACCTAAGCTCCACCGAGCTGGCGGCCGAAAAGGGCGCTTTCCCCATGTTTGATGCGGAGAAGTTCCTCCAGTCGGGCTTCATGCAGGCGATGCCGGAGGAAGTGCGGGCAGCGGTGCGCACCAAGGGCATGCGCAACGCGACGTTGCTCACGCAAGCGCCCACGGGCACGACCGGCACCATGGTGGGCACCTCGACGGGCATCGAGCCGTACTACCAGTGGAGCTACTGGCGCACCGGGCGGCTAGGCAAGAAGGAAGTCAACGAGGCCATCGTGCAGGAATGGTTTGACGCGCACCCGGAGGTCGAGCCCAAGCTCGAGAACTTGCCGGACTACTTCGTCACCGCACTGGAGCTTGCGCCCGATGAGCACGTGCGGGTGCAGGCGGCCATCCAGCGCTGGGTCGACTCCAGCATCAGCAAGACCACCAACTGCCCGGCCGACTGGACCGTGGAACAGGTCGAGGAGCTCTACGCCCTGGCCAGGAAGCTCGGCTGCAAGGGTGTGACCATCTATCGCGACAAGTCCCGGGACGAGCAGGTGCTGTCCCGCAAGGAGGACGCGCCGGCGCCCAAAGAAGCTCAGGCGGCAGCCGGACAGGCGAGCGCTGCGGCCGTTCCCGCGCCGCCCACCAACGGCAACAACGGCAACGGCACGTTGGCCGCCATGCGGGACGCCTCGCCTACGATCGGCGAAGTGCCTGAAGAAGTCGCGGGCTACACGTTCCGGCAGAAGACGATGGTGGGCACCGCCCGCATCACCATCAACGAGAAGGACGGCGAGCCCTTTGAGGCCATCATCGTCCTGGGCAAGGGCGGCATGGACGTAACGGCGGACTCGGAGGCCATCGGCCGGCTGATCTCCTTGTACCTGCGCACACCGAGCCCGGTGGGGAATACCAAGAAGCTGGCGCTGGTGGTGGAGCAGCTGCGCGGCATCGGCGGCGCCCAGCCCTTTGGCTTTGGCCCCAACAAGGTACTGTCCCTGCCCGACGCGCTGGCCAAGGCGCTCGAGCGCTACTTGCACCGCCGCTACGGCTACGGGTCGCCGGCGGAGCATGAAAGCGGAGCCGCCCACGAAGCGGCTGGTTATACGAGCCACGGATACGCCGAGCCGGGCTACGCCAGTGCGAGCGACGCCGATGCAGGCGCTGGCTACAGCGCTGCCGGCAACGGCCATCACCCCAACGCCGGCGCCGACCTGTGCCCGGCCTGCGGTACCTTCTCCTACGTCAAGGCCGAAGGCTGCGGCTACTGCCGCAACTGCGGGCACAGCAGCTGCTAACCGCCCGGCGGCGACGCCCTCGCGGCGCCGCACGGCCAGCGGATGAAAGTTGACGAGCCCTCCGGCTATGTCCGGAGGGCTCGCGTCGCGTTGAGGACGGCGATCAGGGAGACGCCCACGTCCGCAAACACCGCTTCCCACATGGTCGCCACGCCCACGGCGCCCAAGGCGATGAAAGCAGCCTTGACGGCCAGGCTGAAGACGATGTTCTGATACACGATGCGCCGAGTGCGGCGGGCGATGGCGATGGCCTCTGGGATGCGCGACGGTTGATCGTCCATGATCACCACATCCGCCGCCTCAATGGCCGCATCGGACCCCAGCGCCCCCATGGCGATGCCGATGTCCGCCCGGGTGAGGACCGGGGCGTCGTTCACGCCGTCACCGGCAAAGGCCACTTTCCCGCCGGCTGCGCTGGCCTCTTGCATGAGGCGCTCGAGGACCTCCACCTTTTGCTCCGGCAGCAGGCCCGCGTGGACCTCGTCGATGCCGACGATGTCGGCCACTTGTCGCGCGGTGGCCGCTTCGTCGCCCGTCAGCATCACGGTCCGGACGACGCCGTGCCGCTTGAGGGAGCGGATAGCGTCCGCGGCGTCCGGCTTGAGCTCGTCACCGACATGCACCCGGCCGACCAGCGTCCCGTCGACGGCCACGTTGACGACGGTGCCGTCCACCGTGCACACCCCATGGGGCACCCCTTCCCGGTGCAGCAGCCGATCGTTGCCGGCCAAGACCCGCCGGCCGTCCACCTCGGCGATGACGCCGTAGCCGGCCACCTCCTGCACGCGGCCGATGCGGGCCGCGTCGGTGGCTCGGCCGTAAGCGTCCCGGATGGAGGCGGCAATCGGGTGCCGGGAAAAGTGCTCCGCGTGCGCAGCGTACTCGAGGACCGCTTGGGCCGAAGCCCCCGCCACGGGGGTCACTTGCCCGACCCGGAAGACGCCCCTGGTCAGGGTGCCCGTCTTGTCGAAGGCGACGGTGTGCACCTGCGTCAAGGCGTCCAGGAAGTTGGCACCTTTCACCAGGATTCCCCGGCGCGACGCCCCGCCGATGCCGCCGAAGTACCCGACCGGAATGGACAACACTAGCGCGCACGGGCACGAGATGACCAGGAGCACGAGCGCCCGGTACAGCCACTCGGAAAACGTCGCGCCAGGCACCACCAGCGGCGGGACCAGAGCGATGAGGGCCGCAGCGCCCACCACGGCCGGGGTGTAGTAGCGGGAAAATGTGGTGATGAACTTTTCGGTCGGCGCCTTGCGCGCCGCCGCCCGCTCCACGAGAGCGAGAATCTTGGCAGCCGACGACTCGGCGTAAGGTTTCGTCACCCGGACCGTCAGCACCCCGTCGGTGTTGACCATGCCCGCCAACACCTCTGTGCCCGGCACCGCCTGGCGGGGTGCCGGCTCGCCGGTCAGGGCGGAGGTGTCCACCCAGGCGTCGCCTTCGACGACCTCGCCATCCAGCGGGATCTTTTCCCCAGGCCGGACGATCACTTCCTCGCCTACTTGCACCTCGGCCGGCGCAACGCGGTGCAGCTGGCCTCCCCTCCGCACGTAGGCCACATCGGGCCGGACGTCCAACAGCGCGCTGACGGAGCGCCGGGAGCGGCGCACCGCGGCGTCCTGGACCGCTTCTCCGACGGCGTAAAACAACATGACGCCTACGGCCTCAGGCAGCTCGTGAAGGAGCATGGCACCTGCGGTCGCGATGGTCATCAGGGAGTTTTCGTCAAACAGCTGGCCGCGGCGCGCGTTGCGTGCCGCGGCCATCACCACGCCGCGCCCGACGAGCCAGTACGCGGCAAGAAACACGAGGTACTCGACGCTGGCCCCCGGCGTCGCGTGGAGCGCGTCGTGAAACACGCTGCCGACCACCAACAGCAAGGCCGCGGAGCCGATCTCCGCGAGCCGCCGCCATTGGACTCCCTCCTCGTGCCCAGGCACGGCGTGCCCGTGAGCCGCGTGGGAGGCCGTATCGTGCGCCTTGGGGCGTTCCGCCTTGTGCCCGTGCCCGGCGGCGCCCTGGGATGTGCCTGCCGCCAGGCGCTCCGACGCTCCATCGGTGGACGCCTCGACCAGCCGGACGCCGGGTTCGATGCGGTCGATAATGCGCTGGACGGTCGCAGCGTGCTCGGGCGGCAGATAGAGCGAACGGGTGGCGAAGTCGACGCCGACCCCCTGCAGCCCGGTTTCTTTTGCCACTGCCGCTTCGATCTTCGCGGCACAGGCGGCGCAATCGAGGCCTTGGAGGATGTACTTCCGCTCGCCCGGGCTCCCCACCGTCGGCCACCTACCTTGCCTCTGCGTAGTGCGCTTGGGCCAAAGAGATCAGACCCACGATGTGATCGTCGTCTAGGGAGTAGTAGACTTGTTTGCCCTCCCGCCGGTATTTCACCAGGCGGTGGGCTTTGAGCAGCCTCAGGTGATGGGACACGGCCGGCAGGCTCATCTCCATAATCTCGGCGATATCGCACACACACAGTTCCTGCAAGGATAGCAGGTACAAGATCCGCGCCCGCGTTTCGTCGCCCAGCACCTTAAACAGCTCCGACAGCCCGGCCACTTCCAGCAGGCGGGCCCGCAGCGCGTCGCGGCTCTCCGTGGACGAGGGGTTGTAGGTATCGCAACAGTCGGCAGGCGGCCTGATCGCAACGTTGGCCACGGCCATCACCCTTCCGTCGAGACGACACTTAAGCAATCGTTTAATTGTATTGTAGACGTTGCCGTGAAACCCGTCAATCTCCAGCCGTGCAAGCGCTCTGCTGCTCTGCCGCTGCGGATTCGCGCGGACTGGGGAGCAGCTCAGCGATAGAGCAAGAGCCCCGCTAAGCCGCTGGCCACCAGCACGATGGCGGGATCGATCCGGAATAGCCCGATGAGCACCACGGCAGGAACGGCGATGGCAAGTACGCGCGCATCGACCGTGCCCTCGCGCGCCAACGCCCAGGCGAGTCCAAGGAGCAGCCCCCACGTGCCCGCTCGTACGCCGGACAGAAACGCGCCGGTCGCGGGCCAGCGGCCCAACTGGCGCAACATGCCGTAAAGAAGCATCATGATCAGGGCGGGAACAGTGAAATGGCCTAGGTTGGCCGCGATGACGCCTGGAACACCGGCCAGCTTGTAGCCGGTGTATGTGGCCATCTTGATGGAAATGGCCCCCGGCACGCCGGCGCTGACCCCATAGACCTCCAGGAACTCCTCGTGCGTCAGCCAGCCGTGGACGGTAACCACCTGCCGCTCGATCAGCGGGATCAGGGCATACGCCCCACCCACGGCAAACGCTCCGACCTTCAAGAACGCAAGGTACAGCTGCAGCAGTACCATCCGACACCCTCCCAGACGGACCCGGCCACCGCATGGGAACCGCTCCGGCCAGGGATACTACTGCGGGAGGCGTTGACGCTTTGGCTCGAAACACTTGGCTGCGGCGCACTCTCCTGGTGGCAAGCGCCGCGGCCGTTACCGGCTGGGCCGCCTACCGGGCGGCCGAACGTGCTGTGCGCCCGGCGCAGCCCCAGTTGGCGCTGGCCCGGGGCAACCGCTTGCTGCACCGCAGCCACCGGGTGCTGGTGACCGTCGGACGCTGGGAAGACCTGGAGTTCCTCATCGGCGGAACGCTGCGCCTTTTGGCCCGCGCCGGCAGTGACATCACCATCGCGGGCCCAGGACCCGTCCCGGTCAATCCCACCTGGAGAGAACTGGCCGTCCCGCACCCGTTGCTGCCGGAGGCTATCCCCACCGAGAACGCCTACTCGCCGCCGGTGCAAAAAGCGTTGCGGCGCCTTTGGGCCGACCTGGAGCCGGACGTGGTGCTCACCTTTGACCCCGTGTTTCCCATCCGCGTGCTCAACCATCCCGCACACGGGATCGTCGGCCACGCGACGCTCGATCTGGCCCTGGCCGACCGGGTGCCGCCCGCAGACCTCTTCGCGTTTGCCACCCGCCGGCCCAATGTCCTCATAGACGTCGGGCCGGTTGCCGGCACCAAGACGGCGGCGACAGTGCGCACTGCGCTGGAGGCAGCCGACGGAACCCTTGGCCAAGTTGCGGCCCGCGTCGCCGCCCGCGCCGCAAGATTTTTGGGGCACTTGTACGGGCAGGCCGCGGGCGTCCAATACGCCGAAGGCCTGCGGGCTGTAACGCCCTCCTCCGTCGCTGCGACGGTGCAGGAAACGCCGAGGCAGGCCGCGTTTGACGGTGCCGGGATCTAGGCGTCCCAGAATCCTGTCGGCTCGCCGGTCCCCCGGCGCGGGTCGGTTTCCGAGGCGCTAGCCGACGTAGGCGATGGCGTCGATCTCGACCCGCACGTCCCGGGGCAGGCGGCTGACCTCCACCGCCACCCGGGCCGGCGGCGCCGACGGGAAGAAGCGAGCGTACACCTCGTTGACCACGGCAAAATCGTTCAAGTCCTTAAGGTAGACCGTGGCCCGCACCACATCGGCCATGGACGCTCCCGCCGCCTCCAGCACCGCTTGGACATTCTTGAGCACGCGCTCGGTCTGGGCCACGATGTCTCCGTCGACCAATTGGCCGGTTTCCGGATCCAAGGGGATTTGTCCTGAAACAAACACGAAGCCCCCGGCCTTGACCGCCTGCGAGTAGGGGCCGATAGCCTTGGGGGCGCGATCGGTATGGATAGTCTGCCGCTCCACCTGTCGCCACCTCCGTGCGTGCGACTTTCGACCAGCGCCCGGCGGCTTCCTTTCCTCGCTAGACCGCTCTAGACCGCGAGCGCCTGCGCCAAGGCCGCGAGCAGCAACGCGGCGAGAGCGATGAGGCGGCCTGTGGACGTGCTCGGTGATGCCAGTGTGGGAACGTCCGGACCGTCCGGCGTTTCGGCCGCGACCGACGCTTCCCGCGCCTGCGCGAGTTCAGCGGCGGCGTCCTCCAGCGCAGCGACGCGCTGGGCGGTGGCAGGATGGGTGGAAAGATACGCGGCGACGCCGCCCGGGGCCGGCGCTCCGTCCAATCCTTTGAGCGCGCGGGGCAAACCCAGGGGGTCAAAACCGGCCGCGGCCGCCCACCGTTGGCCCACCCTGTCGGCGTCGGCTTCCTGGCGGCGGCTATAGCCGAGGGCCAAGAGGTACTGGACAATGTCCGCCAAAACGCCTGCCGTGTCCTCGCGTTTTACGAGCACACCGGCCAGCTGTTCCAGGCTCTGCAACAGCGACAGCTGCTCCAGGGAGTGGCTGTAGACGGTGTGGGCCAGCTCGTGGGCTAACACGCCGGCCAGCTCTGGGTCATCAAGCGCCGCTACGAGCGCCGTCGTCGCATAGACATACCCGCCCGGCAAGGCAAAGGCCGACGGCTCAGGGTCATCCAGCACCGTCAACGTGTAGGTCAGGTTGTCCCGCACCGCTGCCGCGACCGGGATCAGCCGCGCGAATACCGCCTGCGCCCGCGGCTCCTGGACGGCCGGGCCGTAGTCGCCGCCCGTCAGGATCTCCTGGTGAAGCTCGCGTCCCAAGTCGGCTTCCGCGGCCCGCCCCGCCATAAACAGCGGGTTGTCGGAAAACGGACTCGGGCTCTCCTCAGGGCCTTCGGTTGGAGCCGCCGCCACCGGTGAGGGGGGATTGCCTAACGGCGTGGCGGCTAACGGAGTGGCGGGAGCGCCTGACGGCGACGCGGGTGCACCCAGCAGCGAGGCGGGGGCGCCCAAAACCGAAGCGGTCGCTGTGGCCGCTGCCAGCGCGGGCGGGCGCAGCCACAGCCCGGGCACCAGCAAGAGCGCGGCGATGGCCGTCAGGATAGAGATTAAGAGCAAGCCGTGCCGACGACACCTCATGCCGGTCCCTTCTGTCCAGGCTGGGCCGTCCCCTGCGGCGCCGACGATAGCAATTGATGCCGCGGCCGGGACTGGAGGAGATAAGCCGCCCACCGTGGAAATTTGGCGGCAGCTTGACTCGGGAGGTCGGGCATGTCAACCGCATATTGGCTCCTGTCCATCGCCGGTGGCGTCATCGCGCTCTCCATCGTGCTGCCCGCCTTCGTCGGCGGTGCGTGGAGCCCGACCAGCATGGCCCGGGTGCGGGCTATGCTCCGGCTGGCCAACCTCGCCCCGGGCGAAACCCTCTATGACTTGGGTGCGGGCGACGGCCGCATCATCCTCACCGCGGCGCGCGAGTTTGGCGCGCGGTCTGTTGGCATCGAGATCGATCCCCTGCGGGCCGCCTTGTGCAACTGGCGGATCCGCCTCGGCCGCCTCCAAGATCGGGTACGCGTCGAGCGTGCCAATTTCTTTGAGGTGGACTTGCGGGACGCCGATGTGGTCACCTTTTACTTGTCCCAGGCTGCCGCGGACCGGCTCAAAGACAAATTTGAGGCGGAGCTGCGGCCAGGAGCCCGGGTCGTGTCCCATCGCCGGCCGGTGCCGGGTTGGCGCCCGGCGGCCGTCGACGAGCGCCGAGGGTTGTACGTCTACGTGATGGGGAAGACCCACGCCGCCGACACATAGACTGCAACGCAGGAGTGGATCCCCGCCTTTGCATGTGTCAAAGCGGCGGCTGTGGCCGCAGATCCTGGTTTCCCTAGTTTTGACGTGCCTCGCGACGGGCCTCGTCCTGCGTTTGACGTGGCAGGAGCGCTCATGGCGAGAGCTGCAGTCGTTTGACACCCGTTGGCTCTTGGTCGCACTGGGCCTCATGCTGGCCGCGTGGCTGGCGGACGCCTGGCGCTTGCAGGCCATGGGGCGGGGTATGGGCTATCGCGTCCCTCTCCTCGTAGCCCTGCGCACCAACCTGCTTGGGTATTTCCTTTCCGCTATCACGCCTTTCACCATCGGCGGCGGGCCCTTGCAGGTCTACTCGCTTTACCGGGCCGGCTTGCCGGTAGGCCACGCGGCGGCAGCGGTCGTGGGCAGCGGTTTCATCGCCCACCTGAGCCTCGCCTTGCTCGGCCTGCTGCTCGTTTTCGGCCTCGGCCTAACCGTGAGCGCCGACCCAGTGGTAGACGGCGTTGTACGCTGGGCCTTACTCATCTACACCGCCGGGCTCTTTGCCCTCACGGTGCTTTTGTGGCAAGTACACCGCGCCCGCCGCGTCATCGGCCGGATCGCCTCAAGCGTGCTGCGCCTCTTCGGCAAGCCGGAGCGAGCCCAGGCGCGAGCGGCGGCGGTCGACGCCGCAGTGGTGGAACTGAGCCACGGGCTCCGCCAGGTGGTGGGCCGCTGGGGCGGCTGGGTTTTGGCGGGAGCCGCTGCCTACCAGCTGTACTTCATCCTCCTTTTCTCCACCGTCCCCGCTCTCGCCAAAGGCCTCGGCTCCAACCCACCCTACTGGCACGTGGTCGCCGTGCAGGTCCCCATCTACCTTTTGGGCTCCATCATCCCGACGCCGGGCGCCAGCGGAGGCTTGGAGCTGGGCATGGCGGCGGGCCTCCTCGACCACGTGCCCGAATACGAGATCGGCATCATCGTCGCGGCGTGGCGGCTGCTGACGTATCACGTGACGCTGCTGGTCGGCGGCGCTGTTTTGGTCTGGTTTGTCCGGGGCGTCGGCCGGGTCGCCCGGTCCGACGCGGGCTCCGCTCAAATTGACTTCGGACCTGGCGGGTTTGAAACGCTTACGGGGGGCGGCACCGTGACGCTGGCGGTGGGCGAATCCGAAATGCTGCCGGCGGACGGCGTCGAGACTCCGGCGATGTGCAACGGCTCCGCCGCATCGGCACGGCCAAAGTCGCCGACCGAACCGCCCGGCCCGCTGGCCGGCTCCTCCCCCGACCCGTCCATCCCGGCGTAAGCCTCCCACGTGCGGATGTTGGGCCGCGGGTCGTAGGGCGCCAACGCTTCAACCTGCACGATCTCCCCTTCGGGATAACGAAACGCCGTCAGCCGACCGCCGAAAACGCAACCCTGGTCAATGTTGATGGTGTTGTGGCGCCAGACGGCGGTTTCCACCGGCGTGTGGCCGTAGACAATCAGCGCCTGGCCGCGGTAATCGCGCGCCCAATCGCGGCGCACCGGCAGGCCGTCCGGCGTCCGCTCGCCCGTCGCGTCGCCAAACAAGCAGAAATGGGTTATCCTGCGGGACATACGGCCGATCATGGATTCCTTGATCCCTGCGTGGGCGACGACCAGCCGGCCGCCGTCGAGGATCATGTAGGGCGGGGCTTGCTCGTATAACCGGCGAAACCGATCCGCCACCTCCTGCCGCAGGGGCGCCGGCAAAGCCGACAGCTCCCGCACCGTCCGCTCGACGCCGTGCTGCAGTACCACTCGATGGCCCGTCAGCCAGCGATACAACTTGCGGCAGTGGTTGCCCGGCACATACAGGGCCGCTCCAGCCCGCACCATGGCCTCAACCAGCAAGATGCAGCTCACGTTGTATGGGCCGCGGTCGGTGAGGTCGCCGAGAAAGACGGCCATCCGGCCGCCTGGGTGCGCCATGACGCTGTCCCGCCGGCGGTAGCCGAGCCGCTCCAAGAGCTCGACCAATTCCAAAAAGCAGCCGTGAATGTCGCCGATGATGTCAAACGGACCGCTCTCGGGGCGCTCGACGGGGAGGGGCACGCGCCGGATTTGGACCGTGCCGGCGCGCAGCGCCTCGTCGGGGATGACGTACACGCGGTCAAACCCTTCTTGGTCCACGTGGGCCAACGATTGGGCCAGCTGTTCGACGTGCCGGCGGATAACCCGCGCGGGGACGCGCCGGCGCCGGGCAGCGTTGCGCCGCAGGCACGTATCCAACGAAGCGGCCAGGACGACGAGGGTCGCCGGCAGCTCATGGCGGCGGGCGATGGCCAGGAGCTTGCGCCGGGAACTGGGCGCAAGCGCCGTCGAATCCGCGACGACCAGCTGTGCCCGGGCGAGGCGTTCCTCGATCCGCCTGTAAAACAGCTGGAAAGCTTGCGGCGACGCCCGCATGTCGCCCTCCCCCTGTCCGACGATCGCGCGGCAGGCGTCCGACGACACGATCTCCTCGGCGGTAAAGTATCGCTCGGCCAGCGTGGACTTGCCGCTGCCGGCAGGACCCGACAACACCACGAGTCCCTTGTGCGGGATGTCGATGCGGATGCCGTGCACCTCCCGCGGGTTTGATGCCCGCACTCACAGCATGCCCCATGCGGCGTCGCGCGACGCACCGGGCGCAGGGCGCGGTCACCCACCTCAGGGGGCAATCGTTTCGCGGCGCGCCAGGACCGGAAACGGCCCGCCTAGATCATCCGGCCGCAGGCAAACGAAACTGCCCGACCAGGGCGTTGAGTCGTTCGGCCAACTCCATCAAGGTCGTTGCGGCGTCCCGGACCCGGGTCACGCTGTCGTTAATCTCGCCGGCGGCTGCCGCTACCTCCTGCGCCGATGCGGCGGTTTGGGTCGTCACGGACGTGATCTCTCCAATGG
>LZRQ01000092.1 GCA_002159155.1 Firmicutes bacterium ZCTH02-B6 | reverse complement strand
AGCCATTGAGCAAGCACTTCCGTTCGGGTCTCCGGCAACAAGTCCACGGGACGCCTCGTTTCGAGGTCACACACGATGGTTCCGTAGCGTACGCCTTTGCGCCACGCCCAGTCATCAATGCCCACGACCCGCAGGTTGGCAACCGGAGTGATCTCCATGCAGTAAATCAGGCGGAGAATGGTGTCCGGGCTGACGGGAGCGTGAAGGTCCTGGGCCAGCCTGGCACCGGCTTCGCCGCCCAAGAGGACCCCGATCCGTGTCAGCAGGTCGTCGAGTCGTTTGGTGCGGCGAGCATGGGGACGGACGAATTGGGGAAAGCGTTCGGCGAATACACGGCGGCGACAGGTGGGGTTGTTGCAGCGGAATCGGCGAACGGTCAGGTGGATATTGACCGTTCGACCGTCGGCGGGCAAGTCCATGAGGAAGCGGGTATAACGGCTATGCTTTCGGCGGGAGACCCGACCACACAGGGGGCACTGGGCCCCTGATCAGGAGCTCTCGACGGTGAGGGTGATGTCGGACGGCGAAGACTCTTGCCTCTGGATGTTCAGACCGAGGTGCCGAAGGCGTTTCCACACAGCCGCGCAACCCCATGGCAAATAGCTGCGAAGGGGTTCGCGGCTTGCCAGGAAATTCCTCCAAGTCGTGAACCTACCTGCACCGAAATTGCGGGAGACCCCATTTTATCCCGGCGACGACACGCCGGAGCCCTCTAGGTTCTTGGCTCCCTCTATTCGACGGAATGTACGAGCCATCTCTAGGAACTACAGCAGATACTGTCGAAAAGTTTGCTGGGAGGTTAGAAGAGGTTAGCGTTCTAGCTATGGTTCGAGAATGAGGTGGCTTCCCGGGACCTTCCCTCAAGGGCACGAACGCAAGCCAGCACATCGTCGGTGTACGAAGAGAAGGCAATGTAGAAAGGGGTGGCAACTTAGGCCAGGAGTAGAGACAGCAGACATGAGCACTTGACGCAGCTCCCGTTGCGTCCGCCAACAGGCAAATCTTCCGTTTCGGCAATGGAGGGTCGACGGGCAGTGCTGGGCCTTTTTAAGCGCTACATCGAAGACGGCCTCGAGGACGAAACTATTGAACTGAAAAGCTCCTATCATCCGGGAGAGGCGACGCGGGAAATCGTCGCGATGGCCAATTCCGGCCGCCGCGGCTACATCTTGTTCGGCGTCGCAGAGGCAAAACTTCGCAAGTCCGACACACCATTCATTCAGTCCCAGCACGAGCATTTTTCCAATACCGACGACGCGGAACGGAGACTGCGTCAGTTTGTGGCCGACAAGGTGAAACCTGTCCCACCTTTTCGGGTACATGCGTTCAAATGGACAAACGGTGAGACCATCGGTGTCGTGGCGGTTATGCGCTGATCCTTACTGCACGAGTTTGTCCGGGACGTGCAGGACCGGTACAACAAGGTAATAGGACGTCCCGGCACTTTCATCATGCGGGACGGCGTCGAGATTCGCACGATGTCCAGCGAAGAGGTTGCACGGCGGTTCGCGGAGGCCGCTGCAGCGGCCCAGGCTCCCACGCCCCAGACTACCGTCGACGTAATCAACTTTGGCCATGCCCTGACTGACGAGCAGATCAAGGAGTTGGAAGCGCTCGGGTATCGCATTGGTATCCCGAACCTCGGCGCAAGCGTCCACCTCGACGACCATGCTCCCTTTGGGCCTCAGGTGGAGCGGATATTGGACTTGTTCGGGTATTCAAAGGCCGAGTGGGAGCGCGTGAGCAATACGACTTTGTTTGTCCTGCCGACGCATGCGGAGATCGCAGGCATTTTCCTAGCCCAGCTGCACGGCCGTATGGGTCATTTCCCCCGCATCATCCGCCGCACACGCGGGACCGACGGAGGGTTTCGCGTCGTGGAGGTAGTAGACCTGCAGCAATTAAGAAACGAGCAACGGGCCCGCAGCATTTGACGCCGTCTGCCTGCTGTATCGGCTGGTTGCTGCAGACTGCGCAGGTGCTGAGGCCTGCGTCAACGGGTTTCTGGTGTAAGGGATCTGGTATCCTTGCGCTTGACGATTGAGTTTCAGCCTGTTCGTGGCGAGGCCGTGCTGGACGGCGAGTTTCCGAGACACTTTCAGGCTGCTCTCTATGGAGCGCTTGACCCCGTGCTGGCGGAGCACATCCACAACATCGGCTACCCCGTTGGTGGCCGGGCCCTAAAAATGATCGTCTTCTCAGACGTGGCTCTCGGACAGGCGCCCACGCGAGAAGCCAACGGGCTGCGGTTCAAAGGCCCCGCCTCCATTGTGGTTGCTTCCCCCATGTCTGAGATTATTCATGCCCTCAGAAGGTCGCTTTTGCGGAGTGGGCGGTTTCGGGCCGGAAGGCAGTGGTTCGAGGTCAAAGGCATCACGGTCAAAGAGCCGAAGGTTTCGGCTGGACGGATTGAGGTGCGAAGCCTCTCGCCCATCGTCGCCTACTCCACCTTGCTCCGGCCCGACGGGCGCAAGTACACCTGCTACTTCCAACCGGGAGAAGCCGAATTCAGCCGCTTGGTGGCGCAGAATCTGGAACGGAAATATTTCGTGGTGCATGGACGGGAGCCCAGGGCAGGCTTGACCCTCGAAGTGCTGAGGGTGGGGCGCATGGTGATTCGGAAGTTCAAGGGCACCGTGGTGAAGGGGTGGCACTGCGTATTGGGACTGGAGGGACCGCGAGACCTACTGCAGCTGGCACTCGATGCGGGGCTTGGAAGCAAGAACAGCCAGGGTTGGGGGTGCGTCGACCTTCTCAGCCCCGGTTCCAGCGTGCGACTCGTTGGTGATGGGAACCACGTCTGACCGCGCATTCCACGGCGCCTTCAAGTTGTAGGTAATCGAGGTCTGACATGATGGAGCCGACTCGGCCCTCCGGCTTGGCGGCCGGTCCGGGGGTCCTGCGAACGGAGAAGCATTGTCTCACTCGCTTGCTCTACTGGAGATGTCTCCTAGAGGTGTTGCCCAAGGTCCTCCAACACGATGGCCCCATTGTCCAAGGAGAAAAAGATACGTTTCGCATCTCTGTCGGACCAGGCGTAACATTCATGAGTAACTTGAGGGAGCGTCGGATGCTTCCCTTCCACAGGTTTCACTTGGAACGACTTAGGAGGCTCGTGACCAGCCAGCCACCGTTCTAATGCATCGATTGCTCTGTTGATCCGGACCCGCCGATCCGGTTCGATCACGTCGGCCACTTGCCGCTCGAAGCGGGGGCTATAGCGAATACGGGGCGAGGGCGGGTCCAGCAGGCGTTCCGCGTAAAGCACCGGGGCAGCTTTTTGCCACACCATTTCGCCGACTAGGGATAATCCCGCATCGTCTTTTTCCGCGAGGACCAAGACTTCGGGGAGTCCCGCGATGTCGCTGCTGTCTGCGATGCCAAGAGCCAGTCGACGCAAGGCGGGCAGGTGCGCGCGCGCGATCGCGACCGGATCCCAGTTGAGGGGCAAGGTGGGGATGCGAAGCAGGTCGCGGCCGGTTTCAAAAATGTAGACGATCTCATCGGCGTAGGCGTGAGCTAGGGTGTTCATGACACCCTGTACACCTTTGAACCCGCCCGTCAGGTTGAATATGATGCGGTATGTCTTGCGGTGACCAGGGAGTGTCTCCTCGCACCACTGGACGAGCTCCTGCACGCCGAACCGAAACGTTTCCAACGAGTCGGTTACCAGGTTCTTGATCACGCAAACCTGCACATCGGGTATGCCGTTGGCGGTCAGCCAGTCTGCCACGATACGGGCGCAGGTGTTTCCGAGATAGGTATCGGAAGCGACCAAGAGGTGGCGGTCGGACCGGGCTTCGGGAGGCAAAGTTCCGCCGTAGACACCAAGGATCCCGTTGAGCTCAGCACTCATTTTGCGGGCTGTTTCGATGTCAGCCGTGCGCATCTGATCACGCCGCTGGGCAATGTGCGCCTCGACCGCTGACAGATGTTCGCCCAGTTCATCTTGCTGGCGGTTAGACAGCCGGTTCAGCAACGTGCGAAACTCGTCAGGCGTTTGATGGGTAAGAACACTCGTGCCGCACGTAGAGACGATCACCCGCATCGGTATGCTGCTGCCTCCTCAGTCTTCGTTCTGCTGCCCGCGGCCAGCGTCACCAATGCGCTGCGCGCATCAACCGCACCGCCCAGCTCCAGGCATACGCTTTTTCTTCGGGTCTGAGGTTGACACCGGAGCTTCGCCACACCTGTTTGATGGTCTCGTAGTACCTCTTTGTTCTCCTGCTCCGTGGCGGCGGGTTGTCGGCCATCGTCGACAGGTAGCGCTGAAAAAGCTCTGTGTCAAAACCGTAATACGTGAAGAACTGGACGGCTTTCGCCACCTCGTTGGGATCAACGTCGCTGTTGCTGAGTCGGTTAGCCACCCTTTGCGCTTCCGTTATTACCGCTCGCAGCCGATCAGGGGAAATCCGGGTGGTTCCCATGGCGGTCATTCCCCCAATTAGTACGGCCCTGATGGGGCCGTTTTTTGCAGCCCGTCGCGGGCCAGTATCTCGCGCAGTTGCTGATAAGGGTCATCCAAAAGGACGCCGGTCCTGCGCGCGAGCTGGATCTGCTCTCGCAGCCACTGGGCTGCGGACTCACCTGCCACGTCTAAGCCTGCCTCGAGCTGCTCGCTGTTGATTACGCCGCCAAGGCGCCCGGTGTGACGCAAGAACTTTTCGACTGAAGTGTGCTCCAAGATCACAACTCGGTCGATGTTGATCAAGACTGACCCAAGTCCAACCGGTTTGCCGCCGCCGATCTTGATTGGGAAAGGATGATCAGGATCGGCGCCCAAGGCTGCCACCAGCAGTCCTAGTTCCTCCCGCCGGCCGCCGGCGTAGACAATCCGGCCTGACGCGGAAGCACCGCTCTTTATAACGACCCTGACATCATCGCCCTCGGCCGGTGAGCGATGGACGTAAAATTTGCGTCCCTGCAGCCGCCCCTGTCGTGCGTACCGGGAGGCAAAGGCCGAGTCGCGTCCCGGCTTCCACAGGAGGGGGCTCTTGTGACGACGCAGGTCGCCGCGAGCGAACATGATGTCACCGATGGAGACATGCCCAGCGTAGCCCGAGCTGCCAAACAAGCGGCAGGCAGGGCAGAGGGCTTGGACGTCGTTGCAGCGGTTGTGCTTTCCAAGGAGGGCGCGCACCCGTGGGTCCGCAACCGGCACGCAGGAGGGAGAGATGGCCTCCGCCATGGCCCGGACGGCACCCTTGAGGCTGGACCCCGGCAAAATGGGGAGGCGGACCGGTTCACGATTGCCCTCGTCAACGTGTCGCAAGACCATGGCCGGCAGAGCCGCGAATTCCTCACCCTGCTGGGAGCGGACGATGCCCATGATTCCCAAGGCGACGTGAAGAGGAGTCAAGGTGGTTATCGTAAAATGGAGCACAGCCGCAATGACCGGGCCATCGCCTCCCGCGAAGACAGCGTGGCCCGCAGGTCCACTCCGCTTCGGCTCGGGCTTGACGCTGGAAACGAAACGGTACGGTTTCTCGGCCAAGGGCGTTGGCCCGTGATTCGGTGAATTAGGGCTTTCGTATGGCGAACCGGGCACTCGCCTCACCCCCGACTATGTCCCGATTCTCCGGTAACGCACCGCACGCAACCGGAACGTCGCGTCTAGATAGCGGGTTACGTACGCCCGGAGTCTCCCGCCCGTGTCATTGTCCGTCTCGGCTGCATTCGCTCCTGTGAGCGGATCAAGCACCTCATAACGCAACAGCCTGGGAAACCGCACCTCTCCACGCCACTCGTGGCCGTCCAAATCCTGCCACGGCAGGGGCCTCCCTAGAAGCAATACCTGGCCGTCCACGGTCTGGAACCTCTCTTCGCGAAGCCGCATCGGCGCGCCCAACAAGTCAGCAGCCAGCGCAGAAGCGGTCTCAAGAACGGCTTCATCCTCTGTTAGCAGGCGGACCTGGACAGCGCTTGGTGTACGTCGGATCCTGATTTCCAGCCGTTCGTGAAACACTCGAGAAGCAGCCCAGGCCGGGTCCAGCGGGTTCTGCGCACCGTCGCGCCACCTGCTGGGCAGTTGAAGGTCAAAAGGGTTCCAGGCAAACCACGTCATTTCCGAACGCGGCAGCGAAATGGCCGCGAGCAGTTTCGTTACCCATTCATCGACACGCTCGTTCAGGCTAGGGGTGGACCTATCAGTGCTAGGCAAACTCCAGGCGCGAATCCAACCGAGATTGTCCGGGTCCGGGAAAACCGCGGGGTAACCCGCTGTGACAGGGCTAGCCGGCACGACGCCCGACCTCCTCCACCCATAGAGGTGCCGCCAGCTCAAACAGCTGCACAACCTGGTCGTGCTCGAGGGATGCCTCCACACCCAGCCCCGTGCGGTCCAGGGAGAAGGGCACCTTGAGCGTACGGGACTCGGATGGGGTCGCCTTGCCGGACAGGTGGGGGAAGTAGCGCGCCCTGGTATTGTGGTCGGCCAGAAGCTCTACCCCGGGCAGGTCCCCTGCAGAGAACTGAACAGCCCGCGGACCCAGGAGCCGGAGACGACCGTTGAAGGTCAGGCGCACCCGCCCAAGCCCGCGGCTCTTCCCAAAGCCCAATGCAATGATACCATCGTTCAAGTCCAGCAGCGCAGCTCCTAGCAGGCCCAGTTGGCCCAACGTAAAGTTGCGCAAAGTGATGGTGCCGACAAAGGCGCCGTCAGAGGCGACTTCCATGTCGAAGGGATTCATGCTGGTTCCCAACACCCGATCGATGGCGACGCTGGTCCGGTATTGGAGGAGCACGGGGCGCTCTGGGTCTGCGAAAAAGTCGGAGAAGCGGACGCGGCTCGCGATGACGGTGTTGCCGAAGAGACGACAGGTGTAACAGCTCCTCTGGTAGGCGACCGCGGGATCCGCGTTGCGCCCGACGTTGCGGGCGCAGGAGGACGGTATGGAGGAGACACCTTGGCCACCCGTGGCCACCGGAGAGCACGCCTGTTCCGCCTTGACCGTACGTACCAGCCTTTCCGCGTGGCTGCGCAGGGGGCCGCGGACGGACGAGCCGGGCAGGAACGGCTCCTCCTGGCCGTTCCGGTGGATGCGGACGAACTGCATGTCGGCGAGGACAGGTTCGAGAATAGACGCGTCGCCCCCGGACTTGATCAACAGGGGAGTCTCAGGCTGAATCCGCACGGTGAGCACCAATTGATTAAAGACAGCTCCGTGCATCAGGCCGACGCCTCCTCCAAATCGGCGATGAGCGCATCCACCCAGGCGGACAGCTGTTTCTCCGCGTCCGGAACAGGCTCTAACGTGCCCGTACGGAGGTACGCCTTCAGCGCTTCCCTGTCATCAGTGGCCAGCCAGCGCACCGTGGGCGACTCCAAGCGCACGCGTCCAAGTCCACGCCCTTTGAAACCGCCGACATCGATCTCGCCTCGGGCCAGCGCCTGCAGCCCGAGGGCCAGCAGTCCCAGTTCGGCGTTAGTGACGTTTTCCGCCACAACCTTGAGCGCGAAAACGGCTCCGGGCTGAACTACCTCGAAGTCATACTTGTTTTCCACGGTTTCCTTTTCACGATTAATGGAAACCCCGTCGCGGATAGCAGTAACCGGCTCGGCATCCACCGGCAGCAAATCGGCGAAGCGGACCCGGGAGGCCAGGACGGTAGAGCCAAACAGCCGGCAAACGCGGCAGGACGCGTCCCATGCCCGATGGGCCAGTTCAAGGCCATCGCCTCGGTGTTGACGCCATTTCTTTACTTGATCCGCCGGCAGGCAGTTGTCTGTGAAGGAGAGGGGGTTGCACGCACCTCGTCCCCGCCACGGTTCGCCCGGGGGAGGAGGCGATTCGAAACTTCGTACGACCCGCTCTACATAAGAGCGCAAGACACCCCGCAGGGAAGATCCTGGAATGAAGGGCCGTTCGTCCACGCCGCGGAGGACGGGCAGATCCGTTCCCGTTGGGTCGAAGCTCTCCTGGCCGCGCCCGATTCGCAGCGCACTTACTGCTACCAGGCGTGCTTCAAACACCATGCGGTTGCGAAACTGATCCCACAACAACGGTGTGCTCATGCCTCATTCCCTCCACTGGGGTTCGGCGATGATCGCGCGGCGCAGGAAGGCCAGAAACCTCGCCACGGCCAGCATTGTCGCTCGCTCCACAAGTGCCTGGTCCACCGAGCCTTCGACTTGTGCGGCCTTTGTGACATGACCCTTGACCTTTTCGACGATGGCGACCACGGCGTGGGCGACATCCAAAGACTTGCCCTCCAGGTTCGTTTTGGTCTTCCACAGCCGGGAGGCGTCTCGGGCGTACTGGTAACGGATCCAAGCGGTAAACAGGTCAACGGACGGGCTCTGGGCTGCCCCGTCTGCTGCCCGGCTGACCTGGCTGCGGACTTCATTGTTGGCCTTGAGATCTTGCATACCGCGGGCCAGTTCAACCGCCCACGCTACCAGCTGCTGGTCGGGCATTTGGCGGGAAAGCTGCCGTGCCCTGGCTTCCGAAACGGCCGTGCCTACGCTCACCGGGAACCCTCCTTTGTCGCGCCCAGATCGAAGTGGAAGGGATCGAACCAAGTTATCCAGCCCGCGCCGCATTCCCGGCTCGAGGGCCGTTCTTCGCATTGGGCGAGCCAAGCGATCAAAGGCTCATGATCCTGGTCAGGGTTGTAATTTTTTAGGCGGAACGTGACCACGCTCCCCGCGGCCAGGGCCTGGCGGCGAGGCTTAGGAAGACCCCAAGCCATGGACCAGCCGCCCCATGGGTGCGTCTCGAGCGCCGACGCTGCGGGCGCGGGTTCCAGCCGTTCCTGCAGGCGGGGAGGCGGTGCAAGGCTGGAGAGCACCTCTTCCAGCGGCGACAACCCGGGCTCCTCCAGTGGCCATGGCGAGCGCAGCAAACCGGGGAGGAGCAGATCTGGTAGCCCTTTCTCTTGCGCCGCACCGAAGAGCTGGAGCCGCTCGACCAGCGACGCCCGGGATTCGTCCGTCACCGAAATGGTCAGGTGCCCTTGGCCGAATCCCCGCGCAAGCAATCCACCGATGGCAACGGGTGCCGTAATCGACGACGAGTCGAGGGAACCGAAGCTCTCGGCCAGCAGTTGCCACAGGTCGTCCGGCAACCAGGCCTCGCCAATGAACACAAAGCCAGTCTCAAGCGAGTTTTCCTGAGATGGCGTGTCACCATTTGAAAGAGGTTGCCGCAGCCGCCGGGGCTCTACGGGCTCGACTTGGAAAAGAATGCCTTCTGCCGCCGTCTCTGTCGGCCGGCTGATACCAACTCGTGTCTGGGAGCGGGTGGGTAGAGAGGCCTGCCCGTACCGTCGGGGTTTGTGCCCGACCCGGTAAAGAGAAGCCCGGAACCTCTCCAGCCGGTGCCCTTTGTCCCTGGGGCAGTGGGCCCGCGAAGTACCGTGAATCGTGCGGTCGAGCCAGAGGTCAACGACGCCGTCTCCGCCTTGTTCGGTACCTGGCGCTGGGTCGGCAAACCCTGGATGGCGTTTGCACGTGCGGGCCGTGCACGGAGCAGGCAGAACCTCAACGGATTGCCAATCGGTCGTGGCATCGCCCATTAGTGCTTCGACCGGCACGGGATACAGTGGACTGATTTGCAGCTCAGACAACAGCCGCTGCAACTCGGGAGGGACGGGCTGGCTGGGAACCATCGGGTGAGTCCGGCAGATACCGGCCGAGGCCAACAGGGGTCTGGCCAAGGCTCCTAGGACAGCACTCCCCGGGATTACCTCAAGGCTTTCCCGGACCTGCTGCAGATCACGACCGGTACCAAGCAGAATGGGAGCTTGAGGGTCAAACCGCAGCCGGAGCCGCAAGGCGCGTCACCTCCTCGAGCGCCTGCTCCACCCAACTCTCCACTGTTTTTTCATCCACCACGGCTGGGGAGGACCACGGATGAGTGCGCTGTGTGGTCTCGATCTCCAGGGTCCCGATAAGACCGAGGCCTCGGGCCTTCTCCGCGCCAAAGTGGGTGGGGAGCCGCAGAGCTGTGACGAGCAGGCCGACTTGGACGGGTTCCAGATACCCTCTCACCCTGCCGGTCAGGGTATGTAGAGCCTCATCGCCTCCAGCCGCCTCAAAGCTGGTCAGGTGTTGCTCCTCCGCCGATCCGGTAGAGCGGTTTATCGAGACACTGACTCGTTCGGCAACGGCAATGGTGCCGCGCGGCCGGTGGAGATGTACCAGGTCGTCGAACTGGACCCGCGAAGGGTGCCAAGCGCTGCCGAACAAGTCACACACGGGACAAAACCACCGGCCGTAGGGACGAAGGCGCCGTAGAACGGCGGCGTCGTGGGGGCATGTGTTGGCGGGTGCGGGAGGGTAGCAGACCGGGACGTTCAGTGCGCGCAGGAGGCTCTCGAGCTGCGCGCGCACGCGGCCGCGCCACGACGACGCTGGGATGAGCGGCCAACCGTCTGGCCCCCGTTCAACTGAGCGGTCCACGTGTGAGCTGTGTTCGGAATCGCCGTGGATAGCGTAGGCGGTTTGTAGACGATATCGGACGTGCAGTTCGACCAGCGCCGGCATTTCACGACCTCCCTTGTGGCCGAACAAAGTCAGCCTGTCGCTACTGCATGGCCTTGACGAGCTGCAACAAGTCCAACAGCGGCATGCGGAATATGGGGCGGCTGCCGTTTGATCCGTCGGATGTCGCGGACGAGGGTAAGAGCGGGAGGGCCGCTGCCCCCTCTGGTGCGAAGAGCGTCCAACTGTGGCCCGCGGTGTCCCGTTCCAACGCGGTGAAGAACGGGTCCGTAGTGTCGCCGGCCTGCCCCTCAGACCGGGCGGCCGCTCGTGCCCGCACGTAGCGGTAGTGCAGCGCGGCCACCGACGGATCCGCCTTTAGGAAAGCAGTTGCAAGTCGGGAAAGCCGGCCCACCTCACTCCTGAGGTCGTGGGCTTTGTGCAGCAGGAACGCCAACTGCTCCGAGGTCAGTGGCTGCAAAGAGAGTACTACTCGACGCGCCTTCGACTGGTGTTCGGGTCGCCACGCCTTTTTGGCGCGAAGCGGCGTCATGTCAGACGCATTGTTGGCCACGAAAAACGCGATCCGTCCGCGAGGTGCGCCCAGGGGTGCTTCTCCTTTCACGTGCTTGAGGAGCACATCTTCGGCGACATCCCGCAGGCGACGTACCGGAATGTGTTCGTCGCCCGCCGCAATTCCAAAAGAGAACGTCACCGGTGGCAGGTCGCTCGTAACGTTGCCAGATTGTGCCGAGAGAGGGCTGAACTCGTGTTCGAGCGCTGCTTGCAGGCGTTCAACGGCTTTCAAGCCGACCGGCGCCCAAGCAAAGAAGGCCACATCGTCGCCGCCGATGGTCAACAGTTCGAACGGAACGGCGGAGTACGCGACCCTCTCATCAGCTTCGGCGGCTCTTGGCTTGTCGGAGCTCGTATTCGCTTTGGCGAAATGAACTGTTGCTCCGACCAGCGCCACGTGAGTAAGGCCTCGAACAGTCCAGTAGAGCCGCCGGGTCCAGTGCAGCTGTTCAGCCGGCCCTTTCAAACGCTGGACGATGGCGCCGAAGTTGTTGCCATCGCCATACACCATGGCCAGCCAGCGGCGCCGGCGGTCGCTTGGAGCCAGGTCCACGAGGGACGCCGCGACGGAAACCGTCTGCGTGTCATCATCGGAGGCGGGGGCGATCCAGTCCAACGGATCGAGGCCGAAATCTTCCCACGCTTGCTTCGTGAGCTTCTGACGCTCGCGTCGTCCTACCTCGTGCCGTTGGGCGCAGACGCGGCATAGGGATACTGACCCCTCGCCTGAATATAGGATGCGGGCGAACTCGGCTGGACGGTCGCCGCAGATGTCGCACCGCGCTTCAAACGGGAGCGTTTCCCACAGCGGTTCATCGGCTTGCTCCCGCACCCGCTCTAGGATGTCGTACGCCTTTCCCACGTGACGATGGAACTCGTGGTCTACTGCCGATGGCAGGAGGTGCGCGATCGGCACTGCGCTGCTGGCGGCTGCAAATCGAGCTGTGCCAGTCAGACGATACGCAATGCTGGTAACACGGGCCTCCCAGTCGCGGGCCGTACCACTGTCGGGGGTCGGCAGCAGTGCCAATAAGCTGCCGCCTGCTTTCCGCAATACGCACTCAGGCGAATAAGTCGCGCCGAGTTCCTCTGCTGCCGCGCCGACAACTCGCTCGAGCAGGATGGATGCGCCGCGAATTTGCGGAAGGCGGGGCGTCTCAAAGACGTACTGTTTGATCCGCACCGCCTGACCTACCAGAAGATGCACGACGTGCTCGCGTGTCCAAGCGGGAGGCCGCGTGCTGCGGAGGGCCTCGATGATCTCGCGGGATTCCGTCGGGAGATTGCTGCCGAACTCGCCCTTAAGAGCTTGGACAGTCTCGCGGACAGGCCGTAAACGGACGAACTCGGCCAACGGGCCGGGCGAGACGGAGACTGCCTCCCACAGGGGAAGGAGAAGTATACCGAGTCGCAGGGCACCTAGCGCTTCGTCGGTCACGTCTTGATTCTCGGGATGACGCGCCCCGCTCGACCAGTACGCGCTCACCGCGAAGGCCGCGGCGGCGAGAACCCAGTCGCTGGCCAGCAGGTGCTCGGGAGCGTTTACTCCGAGAGCGCTGGCCGGAAGCAGAGGGGGACTCCCTGGTCCAAGATATTTTGACCGCCACGGCCCTTGGACGACGTAACTTCCGTCATCTTCGCGCTCCCATGCAGTCAGCTGAAAGGCGCGTTCCGGGTGTTGCCGATTGCTAGTAACCCGCAGCGGGAAGATGAGCTGCGGGTACTGTTCCTGCCAAAACAAAGCGAGACCATCTGCCGCAGCTGTCAGGCCAGTTCTGTGGGGTGAACGGCCGGACTGCCGCTCCTCATGGGCGTTGAGGTATTCGATCAAGCGGGAAGTTAAATGTTTCTGGATAGATGAAACAGCCTCGTCAGGGACCAGGTAAGTGGTCTGCGTCAGGGAGTCATGCCATCGACTCACGATGTCGAGTCTCCCTCCCGCTTGTTGCTGCGCCCACCCCCGTCTCGACGTTTGAGTGGGCTGTACAATTGGCGGAGCAGTGGACCTCGAAACGTTTTCGTGCGGCACTTCTGCAAGATATGATGTTCTTATCGAAATGTGGGGGTTCCTGCCAGAATAGGTAGGGTTTCTTAACACGAGACGGCTTCAGAGTCTTGCATGTAGCGGTGTGAGTGGGAAAACAGTGGGAGAACTGTAAGGGAGCAGAGCGACTCTTTCTAAACCTATCGGCTGAGATGCTGCTATCTGTTAGGGCCGGAGTACTCCTGTGTCTCGCGCACTTTCGATGCTACTCGGAGGCCCACGAGGTGATGCTTAGGCGTGCTCCACAACGTCCCATCGCCAGGAGCCTGCGCCTCAACAGTTTGATCCCGGCCCGCCCCTACACGGCGTCGGACGAACGAGCCGGCCAGGCTTGGCCGCTGCAGGGCAACCCTCCCAACCAGTGTGGCAAAGGTCAGAACGATGGTGCTGGGAGTGGCGAGCTGCCCGTAGTGTGCAAGCTTGCGGCTGTGCCGATCGGTCCAATCCAGCCGCGGCTTGGCCTCGCCAAGGTTCCGTTCTTGGTCAACATCAAATGTCGTCGACCTCCGGTAGTGCAAAAACCCCGGGAGGTCGACGACACGTTCTTTTTGGCAGGATCGCCTCTAGCT
>LZRQ01000091.1 GCA_002159155.1 Firmicutes bacterium ZCTH02-B6 | reverse complement strand
GAGTGTGACGTGCGCGAGGAAGACTTCCAGCGGCTGCTGAGAGAACTTGAAGAGATGACCGACGACGAGTTTGTCCAGTTGTTGGAGCGTGCCGGTCTGGTGGTTGAATCGTTGCCGGATAACGCCGACGCGGACGAAGTCGTGATGGACTCAGTATTGCAACAATCCTACTGTGTCGGAATCCGGCCAACCCGGACTTGGACGGTTCCCGGTATGGAGGTTGTTCTGTCTCCCGAGTCGCGTGAGGTTTATCCGATGGGGCTATGGAAGCCCGCAACGTGGGTTTACTCCGACACCATGTTAATCTCGAAAGCAAGCCGCTACAGTTGGCTGATAGGAAAGGAGTTTCATGCGCGAACCGTTTTTCGCGGGGACGAGGCTGTTGCGGAAGTGGCGTGAGACTGATGGAAGCGAAGATCAGGCTGAATCATTGTGGGATAGAATCGCTCCACTGGCGGTGCGACCATCAGGCCCTTGAACAAACCGAGGGTAATCTGCAGCTGGCAGTAAGGATCGGAAGGAAAATCCAAGGGTCGCTGTCTGCTCGCGTGGCCAGGATCACGTTGTCGTGTTCGTTGTTCCTAGAGGATCCGGCCACAGCGGAGGGTCCATCCGATAAGAGGCTTGTGGAACTGTTCCTCGATTACTTCGGGGTTTTCTCCTGCGTCGTCGACGAGGAGGTCGAGACTCAGCGGGAACGGAACCAAACCATCGATCTGCTCCAGTTGAATGGAACAGCCATACTTTTCCCCTATCTGCGGGCTGCGGTTACGAGTATATCGGCCACCGCGGGTCTGAATCCCCCTTTTGTTCTTCCGACGGTCAACGTGCACAAGCTCCTAGACACGACGACCTCCTCGATAGACTTCTCCGAATGAAGGCTGTGGCATTACACACCTGTGTCATGATCCCAAGCTGGACCCCACCGGATGGCCCTTGTTTTCCGACGGTCAGGGCACGTCACGGTCTCGCGCTGCGACGACGAAGCAGCTTACCTTAAGCGACTCGGCCTCGTCATCTTAAGTGCTGTAGTGACCACCTCCGTGGACGACCAGCAACTCTGTTTCGCCGCCCCAGTGCCGGAGCAGTTGTCCATGGGTCGGACGTCCGAGACCAGGGCGGCAAAAGCCATCCCCGCACCGCAGACCAGCCAACGATGACTCCCAGCACGAGCGACCTACCCAAACGTACCACCCGGCGGGTTGGTCGATCGTCGCTTTCACTGCACCTTGAAGCGCCCAACCAACTCGGCCAAGTGGTCCGCGAGATCGGTCAGCTCCTTTACCGATTCCTTCATGGTCTGCGCCGAGGCGTTGACCTGCTGCGTCGAGGCGCTCACCTGCTCGGCGCCGCCGGCGGTTTCCTCGGATATGGCAGCGACTTCGTCCATGGCATGGATGACGTTGTCGCTGGCTGCGGTCATACGCTGCGTGGCCGCGGCATTTTCCTGGGTGATCCGCGCCATCTCGTCCATCGCTTCCAGCATTTTGGGACCGGCGGCTGCCATCTGCTGGGCGGCCGCGGAGATGGTGCGGGCCATGTCATCGGTCGTGTTGATGGCGGCGATGATTTCCTGCAGCTCATCCCGGGCGCGCCCGGCCAGTTCCGTGCTGGTTTCCACATGCCGCCCGCCGGCGCCGATGGCCTCGACCGCCGCGTCCACGGCTGTCTGGATGTTGGCGATGAGACGGCTGATCTCTTGCGTGGACTCTCCCGCCCGCACCGCCAGACGCCGCACCTCGTCCGCGACGACGCCGAAGCCTCGCCCGTGCTCCCCGGCTCGGGCGGCCTCGATGGCGGCGTTGAGCGCGAGCAGGTTGGTCTGCTCGGCGATCTCCCCGATGAGCTCCACGATCTGGCCGATCTGGACCGAGTAGCCGCGCAGTTCGTTGATGTGCTGCGCCACCTGCCCGGTCACCACCCGCACTTGGGTGATGCCTTCGACGACCTGCTCCATCGCTTGCCCGCCCGATTCGGCCCGCCGGGTGCCCTCGGCAGCCGCCTCGGCCACCTGTCGGGCGGAGTCGGCCACTTGGTCGATGGCCTGTTTGATCTCTTCGAAGAGTCGGGTCGTCGCCTCCATCTGCTGGGCTTGGCGAGTCGCACCGGCGGCGATCTGTTCGATCGCCTTCTTGAGCTCACCCATGGCGCTGCCCGTGCGCTGCATGTGCTGCACCTGGTTGTCGGTTCCCTGGGCCACCTCGCTGATGGCCGCCGCAATATGGGCCGTGGCGGCGGTGGTTTCGTCGGCGACGTTGAGGAGCTGCCGGGCGTGTTCGGTCAAGGTGACGCCGGTGCGCTGGATCTGCGAAATGATCTCTTTCAGGCTGGTCAACATCCGGTTGAACGCCTGCGCCATCTCTTCGATCTCGTCCCCGGTGTGGATCTGCAGCTTAGGGATGGTCAAATCACCGCCCGCTAGCCGCAGCGCCGCGTGAAACGTCCGGCGAACAGGCCCTGCTGTGCCGCGAGTGAACAAGATCTGTACCGCCGTCGCGCCGATGATGGCCATAATCGCCAAGCCCCACATGAGCGTCCAGTGGCGGTTGACGGTGGCCCGCACCGTATCGGACACCTCCACCCGGACGCCGGCGGCGGCGCTGATGCGGGCGATCTCCGCTTCATAGGCTTCAGAAATGGAGTTGAAACCGCTGAGGCCGAGATACATAACCGAACCGATCAGCAGCATGACCAGCGCAAAACCGATGCCGAGTTTAAAACCGATGGACAACCGCATGGCCCACGTTCCTTTCCCCACAAAACCCTCGGACGCCGGAACCCTGCTTCCGGTCGTTGAGCTCGTTGCCCCTTGGCTGCCGGTTACGATCCGGCTCGTTGACCCCTCAACTCCCCGGCCCGTTGCCAAGCGCGACAGGACCGGCTACCGTTTTTCAAACAATATTTTCCGCAGGAATCCACACGAAACCTTGTTTCGGCAGAGGCTGCCGGAGGGTGAAGTCCGAATTGTGATGGCACCGCCAGGGCGCCATGCAGCGACCGGTGTCGTGCTGGGAGCGGTGCCGTGCACAGCCCCAGGACGTCCCACGGGGAGGCTAGGATGCGTGCCGAATGACTACTTGAGTTTCCTGATGGGAGCACCTGAGCTCACCGACGACGAGCTAGCCGCGCTGGGGGTGGAGATCGTCGAGAGGCGGGGGAGGTCCGTCCGCTGTCTCCGCATCCCGGCGTCCGCACTGGAGGCGTATCTCGAGCTGGTGGCCGGCAAGCTCGAGCCCACCTACTGGAACGAGGTCATCGGAGAGAACGACATTCGATTCGTCTTTAAGTTGGCGGACGGCTCCGTGCGGCGGCTGACCCTAGGGCCCGACACCGAAGCAGAGATCGCCGCCTTGTGCGCCGAGCTCAACGAGGTGCCCCTGGAGCAAACCCGCAACGTGCTGCGGTACTTGGCAACCAACACCTTTTACAAGGATGCGCTGGCCCGCTGGTACGGCGTCGCGGCTGAGGCCGGGTAGTGCCGGGAGCGCTCAGCGCTGTCCCGTGCGGTCTAGCGCCCGGTATCCCCGGTTTCCGTCGACGCGTAGTCAAACGTGATGCCGCGCCTGCCGAGCTCTGCGACGAACGGATCAAACCGGTCGCCCACAAACAGCTGCTCTGGAGCAAAGAAGCCCCGTTCAGGCAGCTTGCCCTGCGCCAGCCACTCGGCGGCGATGATGGCGGGATATCCCGTCGTGCGCGCCATGGACGTGTAGCCGGTGTCGGGGTCGTAAAAGTCGGTCATCGTCCACTGGTGGCGCACGGTCGCGCCCTGCTTTTTACCCGTGGCCACGACCCGCAGGACGGTCACGTCTTCCTTGGATCGGCCTCGGATCCGGGGGGCCAGCAGCGCCATCGCCAGTTGGCGGGGGACGACCGTCTGGCTGCCGACGGCAAGCGGGGTGTCGTCGAGAAACCCAAGCTCCTGCAGCACCTTCATCTTGGCGAAATGGCCGCGGTAGCGGACGGTCTTCTCGGCCAGGCGCTTGACCTTGTGGCCGAGGGTGTAGGGTACGCTGTGGGCGTCGGAGTAGGCGGCCTCGCAGGCGCCGACGGGCTCGGGAAACTCGCACTCCTCCAGTCCCGACATGGGCGGCAGCTTCACCAAGCGGCCGTCTTCGACGACAAACACGGGCCGTGTGTACAGCCCCA
Organism: Firmicutes bacterium ZCTH02-B6; assembly: GCA_002159155.1. Taxonomy (GTDB): domain Bacteria; phylum Bacillota; class Limnochordia; order Limnochordales; family ZCTH02-B6; genus ZCTH02-B6. The sequence goes on along the minus strand of LZRQ01000091.1, from coordinate 9,468 downwards.
TGAGCCCTTCGAGGCTAAAGACCTGCTGGTACATGAGGGGCGGCTGCGGGTGGCGGGGCAGGCCGCCGCAGTAGATGGTGACCTCGTCGGCCTCGTCCACCAGCTCGATCCCCCGCGCGGCCAGCACGTTGGCGATGCCCGGCGCCACGCCGCAGCCTGAAATAACGAGCACGCCAGCCTTGCGGGCCGGCACGTCCAGAGCCCGCGCCTTTTCCGGGTACTCGGCGCCCACCAGGTCAATGAGGTGGCAGCCGGCCTTGACAGCCGCCTGATTGGCCAGGAAACTCAGGGAGTCCGGCAGTGCGGCGATGGCGATGTCTACCGGGCGCAGGAGAGCGACCAGCGTGTCGTAGTCGCTCAGGTCAGCGGTTACGCTGCGCACCGCTGGGGCACGGGCGCCGCCCGAGGGGCCGTCGGACGCCTGTTGCCGGGCCTCAGCCGCTCGCGACGCTTCGGCCGCTGCCGACACGGCTGCCTCCGGGGCCCCGTCGACGGCGATCACCTCGGTGAATGTGGCTGAGCCGGCCAGTTCCCGCACGATCATGCGTCCGATGAGTCCGGTGCCGAGCACTGCGACGCGCATATCGTCAGCCCCTTCGGGTCAATGGTACGGTCTGCTTCGGCACGCAGGGCCGCTGTCCTTCCCATTGCCTTTGCCGGGGCAAACACCGAGTGGAACATTTCCTTGGTCAGGCGCCCGGTTTGGGTGTTTTGTCGGCTTGGGTGGTACGACATGAGCAGCGCAGGCTGCGCAGGATCCCAGGAGAATTCCGCGCCGTGGGCGAAGGGCGGCCGCTTTACGTCAGGCTTAATGCGACCCAGCTCCTTCATGGCTTGCCAAAACGCGTCATAGGCGATGCGCCTTCGACGTTCATTGCACTTCTTTAATGTGATTTCCAAAAGCGGTGGACCGTTCACCCCAAACTTCGCTGGTCACCAGTCGATTTCCTCGACACAGGCGTCATCACCAGGGGCCCCGGAATGCGGCGCGGATCGCTCCGGAACTGGCGGGTGCCGTACGGCCTGGAGCCGGTTTAACCCGTCGCGACGGCCTCCTTTAATTCCCACGGACGAACAGCGGAGATCGCGGGCAGCGCAGGAGGATCGCGCCAGGGCATGTAGAAAGTTGCAACTAAGTTATTTAGGTAAATAAAGTAAGGGAACCCCGAGCGGCCAGAGGGGGGGCGTCGTGTTGGCTGGGCCGGAACCCGCCCGTGTGCGGGGCAGCGGGCAACTGATCAAGAAGCTAAACCGGTCTCGAATCCTGGAGTGCCTGCAGCAGAGCGGCCCTCTTTCCCGAGTGGAGCTGGCCCAGCGCACCGGCATCAGCTTGCCGTCTGTATCCCACCTGATGCACGAAATGCAGGAGGAAGGGCTGGTGGTGCCCGTTGGGCAGGGTCCTTCCAGAGGCGGCCGGCGTCCGATGCTGTTTGCCTACAATTCGCGCCTTGCGTACGTCGTCGGCCTGGATGTCGGCGGCACCAAAGTCGCCGGCGGCGTCAGCGACTTGGACGGCAACCTGCTGGCTACCGCTACCATTCCCACCCATTCGGAAACCGGATCGACGGACGATGTGCCCGCCCGGATCCTGCAGCTGGTCCACCGGCTGCTGGACCAGGCGGGCATTGACGTCAGCAAGGTGATGGGGATTGGTATCGGCGTACCGGGCATCCCTGACCCGGAGGGGCGCACGGTGACGCTGGCGCCCGGATTGCGGCGCGACGAGTCCCGTGTCCTCGTCGTTGAGGGGGCCGCCGCCCTGAACGGTGACCGGCGCGCCGGCCGGTATGGTCATGACGGCGGCGCCTGGTACGGCGACGACGGCAGCGGGCGGGGCGGTGACGACGGCCGTTCCTATTGCGGCGGCGAAAGCCGGGCTACGTCCGGCGACGACGCGGATGACCCGTGCGGTGAGGACAGGAACGCGCGGTCCGGCGATGTTAGCGGCGCCGCCGGTGCCATCCCCATCGGGCAATACCTCCAGGAGCACCTTGGCCGCCCTGTCTACATGGACAACGACGTCAACGCCATGCTCCGGGGGGAGGTGTGGCGCGGCGCGCTTCAAGGTGAAAGACATGCGGTCGGCGTCACGGTCGGCACCGGCATCGGCGTAGGGCTCCTGGTCAACGGCGAGGTTTACACCGGAGCCCGCGGGTCCGCCGGTGAGATCGGCTACTGGCTCATCGGGGCGCTGGGGCCCATCACCCGGTCCGCCGGTTACGGTCCCCTGGAGACCTTTGCCGCGGGACCGGGCATCGCCCGGCGGTACGTGGCGCGCCTTAAGGCGCGTGGCTACGGCTCGGTGGTGCTGGACCTGGCCGGCGGCGACGTTAGCAAAATTTCCGCTCGCCTCGTGGCCGAGGGGGCCGTGCTCGGCGATCCGCTGGCCCTGGACGTGTGGCGGGAAACCGCGGAGATGCTCGGGGTCGCCCTGGCCAACCTGTGCTGCCTGATGGATCCGGAGGTGCTGGTCCTTGGCGGCGGCGTGTCCCGGGCGCCGCGGGAGCTCTTTTTGGATCCCGTGCAGCGCATCATCGAGACGCTTGTCCCGTATCCCCCGCGGGTCGTGCCTTCGCACCTGGGGGAACAAGCCGTCATCCTGGGCGCCGTTGCAACCGTCCTGGACTCGCGGCGCAGCTCGATTTCGTACGTGACGGCAGGTGTCGAATCGTGACGCCTCGTGACCCCGCGGCGCACGGTAAGGCGTCACAGCGGGACGCAGGAGGCCCCCTGGAGCACCTGCGCAGCGAGAGACTGGAAAGAAGGTACGCAAGATGAGTGAACGGTGGCACCCGGCATACCGGCGCATTGTGTTGGAAACCGGATTCGCCAACGCCCGCGCCCACTTCTTTTATCCCATGATGGAAGCCACCATCGCCCATGTGCTCATGCTGGAGCGCCAGGGCATCATGGACCGGGACCAGGCCAAGGCGGTGTTGGCCGCCTGCCGCCAGGTGATTTCCCGCGGGCCTGACACGGTGGAGTACGACCCGCGGTATGAGGATCTGTTTTTTAAGCTCGAGGCCGACCTGGCGGAGCTAGCCGGCGACGAGGCCGTCGGCAACATGCATATGGCCATGAGTCGCAACGACTTGGATACCGCCATGTACCGCATGGTCCTGCGGGGAGAGGTGTTGCGGGCGGCGGCGGCCTTGGCCACTCTGCGCGGCGCTCTATTGGACAAAGCGGCTGAGCATGTGGAAACCATCATGCCGGCCCATACCCACAACCAGCAGGCGCAGCCGACGACCTTGGGCCATTACTTGGCGGCCGTCGAAGCTGAGCTGGCCAAAGACGCCGAGAGGCTGTTTGGCATGTGGCCGCGGCTCAACCGCTCTCCGTTGGGCGCAGCGGCCCTGGCCACCACCGGTTTCCCGGTGGACCGCGACCTGGTTGCCGGCCTCTTGGGCTTTGAGGGGCTGGTGGAAAACTCCTACGAAGCCGTCGCCAGCGCGGACTTCTCTGCCGAATACGCCGCCTGGGCCCACATCCTGCTCGGGCATGTGTCCCGCTTCGTCAACGACCTCATGTTCTGGTGCACCAACGAGGTGGCCGCGGTGCGCCTGCCGGCCGGTTTCGTGCAGATCTCCAGCATCATGCCGCAAAAGCGGAACCCGGTGGCCCTCGAGCACCTGCGGGCGTTTGCGACGCGGGCCATGGGCGATGCGGCGGCGGTGCTGCAGCAGATGCACAACGTTCCCTTTGGGGACATCAACGACGTCAACGACGACCTTCAGCCCATTTTGCGGCGGCTCTCCGCCGCGTTGTTGGACATCCTGGAGCTCTTGGCGGAGGTGGTCAAGAGCCTCGAGGTGGACCGGGAGCTGCTCCACCGGCGCGCGGCCGACGGCTTCGCCACCGTCACCGAACTGGCGGACACCCTGGCACGGGAGGCGGGGCTTTCATTCCGCACCGCTCACCGGATTGCAAGCCGGGTGGTGGATGAGCTCACCCGGACGGGCCGGGGCCTCCGGGCGCTGGACTTGGCACTGCTGGACGCCTGCTCCCAAGAGGTGGCGGGGCGTCCGAGCGGCTTGAGCGAGGAGCAGCTGCGGAAAGCCGTCGACCCGGTGCACTTCGTGGCAATACGGTCGGTGCGGGGCGGGCCCGCGCCCTCGGAGATGAGGCGCTACCTAGAAACCGCTTTGCGACGCCTGCAAGACGATCGCAAGCGGGCGACGGAGTTGGAAGCAGGGCTCAAGCAAGCCCGAGAGCGGCTGCATGGCGTGGTGCAGCAACTGTTGGAGGGACAGGACAATGCTTGATGGACACCTGTTTGTCGACATCCACTGCCACCTGGCGGAGCCGAAACAGGGGATTTATGGTCGCCTGGGGCAGACCCCCGAAGAACTGCTGGAGCGCATGGATGAAAACGGCGTTGACTACACCGTCGTCTTCAGCATGGTCAACAATGCCGGCCTTGCTCCCGACGAGATCAGCCGCGCCAACGACTACATTCTCGACGCCATCCACAAGTATCCCAACCGCCTGATCGGTTTTTGCCTCACTACCCCGCGGCACGGCGAGGCGTGCCTTCAGGAAATCCGCCGTTGCGTCGCAGCCGGCATGAAGGGGATTAAGCTTCACCCGCACCTCTTGGGTTACTACCCGGTGGACGGGGAAGTGATGGACCCCATGATGCAGCTGGCGGAAGAACTCAAGCTGCCGGTCCTGATCCACAGCGACATCAACAGCAAGCGCTGCAATCCTTACCAGGTCGCTCGCCTGGCGCAGCGCTATCCCAACGTCAACGTCATCATGGCCCACTGGGGCATGGACTCGGACTTCGTGCACTTCGTGCCCGAGCTCGTCAAGGGCATCCCCAACCTGTACCTGGACACGTCGTGCACGCCCAACTTGCCTGAGGTCATTTTCTCGCGCCCGAGCTACACCATCCCGGACCAGTTGCTCTTTGGTTCCGACGGGCCGACGCTGTCCATCGAGGTGGAGATCTGCAAGCTCCGCATCGCCGAGAAGCGGTACGGCATGGACCCTGAGGGCAAGCGGAAGCTGTTGGGCGCCAACGCTGCGAAGCTGCTGGGGCTGTAGTGGGGTTTCAGTAAGGCGTGCCGCGGTTGCGCCTGCGGTTGGGACAGAGGGCCTACTCTGGGCCGGGCGCCCTGTCCCCGGCAGCCGAACCGGCGTGTCCGGGCGGGCGGCAGGCGCCGCAATAGCATGTCGCGCTGACGGGAGGTGATGCCGCCGGTCTCAAGCCAGTGCGTGCAGCAGGGCGCTGCGTGGCGTTGTGATGTAGGGCAGACTTGCCGAGCCAGTGAGGACTGATTCGTTAGATGGGGTGATGAGAATGCAGCGGTTGTTGAAGGCTGTCGCCTTGGTTTTGATGTTGACGATGGCTGCCGCGTTTCCCGCGCTGGCCAACGGCGTGGTCACCGTGTACGGGTGGTCGGGCGACTGGGACCTCTGGTTCCAGGACTGGGGCGAGAAGTTTGAGCGGGAGACGGGCATCAAAGTGCAGTACGTCTCCGGCGGCGGCTTGGAGATGTTCTCCCGCCTTGTGGCTGAGCAGGGGGCTCCCCGTGCCGACGTGTTCTTGAGCAGCGGCAGCTACCTGTTCCAGGCAGCCAACATGGGCCTGCTGGAGTCCATCGACTGGAGCCAGGTGCCCAACGCCAGCCAGGTCGCGGATCAGTTCAAGTACGACAAGGTCGCGGTGTTCGGCTACGACGTGTATCAAATCGCCTACAATACCCGGACGGTGCCGGCCGGCAGCAAGCCGACCCGCTGGGAAGATCTGGCGGACCCCCGCTATAAGGGCCGCGTCATCCAGCGCACGCCCGAGAGCGACCTGACCGCCTGGATCTGGATGGTGCTGGCTGATCAGTACGGCGAGGAGTACGCCTGGGAGCAGCTGGTGGCCATGTTCAACAACTCCAACCACTGGGTTGGGACCGTCGGCGAGGTGGTCCAGGCTCTCAGCTTCGGCGAAGCGGATCTGTCGCCGGCGTCCATCGGCCACATCATGCTCGCCGTGCAGATGGCGGGCGGCGACGTGGCGTCCGCTGTGCCCGACCGCCCGGTGCTCATGCTCAATGGCCTGGGCATCGTCAAGAACAGCCCGAACCCCGAAGGCGCTTTGAAGTTCGTGAATTTCTTCCTGGGTGAGTACGTCCAGGACTTCATCATGAACTTCGCCGGCACGTCGATGGCCGTCAACTCCTCGGTGCCGCTGACCAACACCGCCCTTGTCCGCATCGGCCTCGGCGGCGTCGCGGTGGAGGACGTGCTGGCCAGGGCCTACCTGCCCGACTTCGCCTACTGGACCGAAGTGCTCGAGGACGGCACCACCCGCTTGGGACAGCTGTCTGAAGAAATCGGCCGCCGGGTGAAGGGGCTGTAAGACCTCTTAAGCCGCATCGGACACGTGCGGTAGTGACCGAGTGTCCCGGGAGGGCCGGTGGCCGCCGGCTCTCCCCGGGATTGGTGAAAGGGCCGATTTCCATGGGATCTCCGACGCGCAAGCGAACGCCCGTCTGGCTTCTGCTCCTCCCATTTCTGTTGGTGTATGGGGCGCTGGTGATCATTCCAGTGGCGGGCGTGCTGCTCAAGAGCTTCTCTTCGGCGCGGACGCTGGAGCTTGAGTTCTTGTCGTGGAGCAAACTGGCGGAAGTGCGCTGGACGGTGGACAACTATGTCCGCCTTTTGCAAACCGAATACTACCGCCGGGCCGCGTGGAACACGGTCGTCATTTCCGGGGTATCCGTCGTGGCGGCGATCCTGGTGGGCACGCCGCTGGCGTATCTGCTCGCGTTTCACAAGTTTCGCGGCAAAGGATTCATCGAGTGGATCATCTCACTGCCCATCTACTTGCCGGGCGTGGTCGCCGCTTACGCCGTGTTTCTCGTCCTAAACCGCCAGGGGTTGTTCCCGACCATTACCCGGGCGCTTTTGGGGGAGCCGGTGTACCTGCTCCGGACGATCCCGGGTGTCGTGGTGGGCACCATCTACATCATCCTGCCCATGTTCCTGCGCATCGCCCGCACCGGTTTTGAGCGTATCCGCAGGGACGTGTTTGAAGCGTCATTGACCTTGGGAGCGTCTGAGCTGCGGGCTTTCCGCGACATCATGCTGCCGCAGGCCCTCCCGTCCATCGGGGCAGGCGCGGCCGTGACGTTTACGTACGCGATGAGCCTTGTCGTCGTCATCCTCATCCTCGGAAGCGGCGGCGCGACCTTTACCACGCTGCCGCTGGAGATCATGGCCGTGACCAACAGCGTCAGCCGCGATATCCCGCTGGCGTCGGCCATGGCGGTGCTGCTCCTCTTGATTTCCGCCGCCGGCCAATGGGTTTCCGACCGGCTCCTCAAGGCCTCGGGGGGGACTGACTAGCCATGCGCAGCCATCTGTCGGTGTTCCGGATCACGTTGTACTTGGCGGCGCTGCTGGTCGCCCTCTACGTCGTGGTGCCGCTACTCTTTGTCGTGCTGCAAAGCTTTAACCCGCGCCTCACCCTGTGGCCGGAGGAATTCACCCTGCGCTGGTATCAGATGCGCAGCGGCGGGTTGGTGCCGGCCTTGATCACCAGCTTTTCGGTGTCGGTGCCGGCGACGCTCATCGGGGTGGCCGTCAGCATCCCCTTAGGGCTGGCGATGACACGGTATCAGTTTCGCGCCAAGGGCCTGGTGCAGCAGATGATCAGCCTGCCCATCGTAGTGCCGGGCGTTGCCCTCGGGTTGGCGTACTTGCAGATGGTCAACTCCACGTTTTTGCGGAACGTGCACCCGCTGGCCATCTTGATCGCGGTGCACACCATCATCGTCATCCCCTATGCGGCGAGGCCCATCATCGCCGGCTTTCAGGCGCTGGACCGGACGCTGGAGGAGGCTTCGGCCACGCTGGGGGCTACGCCCGGGGTGACATTTCGCAAGGTCGTCCTCCCCCTGCTCACGTCGTCCGTCTTGTCGGGGGCGGTGCTCGGTTTCTCGCGGTCGCTGAACGACTTCATCATCACTTTGTTCCTGGTGCAGCCGGGCGTGGTCCCGCTGGCGGTGCAGGTGTACCAGACGACCCAATACGGACTGCCGCAGCTGACGAGCGCGTTGGGCACGGTATTGCTCCTTTTCTCGGTGGCGTTTACCACCGTGGCCGAGCGCATCCTGCGGGTGGAAGTGGAGGTATGATCCCGATGGCTCGGACGGAAGCAGGCGTTACCGTATCCGGCCTTACCAAGGAATACGACGGTGGCGTCGTGGCCGTCGCCGACGTGTCCTTGGAGATCAAGCGCGGCGAGTTCGTCAGCCTGCTGGGGCCGAGTGGGTGTGGCAAGACGACGATTCTGCGGATGATCGGCGGGCTGATCGAACCGACGCGGGGTGAAGTGGAGATCCACGGCCAGCGCGTCACGCACTTGCCGCCTTGGAAACGCAACTGCGGATTCGTCTTCCAGTCGTACGCGCTGTTCCCGCACATGACCGTGAGGGACAACATCGGCTACGGGCTGGTCTTGCGCAAATGGCCCAAGGACAAGATTGCCAAGCGCGTCGAGGAAGTGGCCGAGCTGCTTGGCATCGGCGACTTGCTGGGGCGGCGCATCAAGGCCCTTTCCGGCGGGCAGCAGCAGCGGGTGGCGGTGGCGCGAGCGCTGGCCATCGAGCCCGATGTGTTGTTGATGGACGAGCCCTTGGCCAACCTCGACGCCAAGCTGCGGGAACGCATCCGTGTCGAGCTGCGGCAAATCCAGCGGAGCACCCACGTCACCACCATTTACGTCACCCACGACCAGGCCGAGGCGCTGGCGTTGAGCGACCGGATCGTGGTGATGAACAAGGGCAAGGTGGAGCAGGTTGGCTCGCCCGTGGAGGTGTTTGCCCGGCCGGCGACCCCGTTTGTGGCGTCGTTTGTGGGCAACAATCGCCTGGTGGAGGGAACCGTAACCGAGACCGTCGGCGACGAAGCGGTGTTGCACGCGGGCGAAGCCGACCTGCGCGGCAAGAAGATCGGTGACGTGCGCCCGCAGGGGAAAGCCCTTGCCGTATTGCAGGCCCACAACATCAGCGTGTCACCCGGCAGCTCCCATGGGGCGGAGCGCCGCGTCAACGAGATCCGGGGTGTGCTCAAGGAAGTGCTGTACATGGGCACCCACTTCCGCGCCGTCGTGGAGACCTCCATCGGGATTATTGACGCCGAGGTGCCGCTGGACGCCGCGGCCGCGATCGGGCTCGCGGCGGGCAGCGCCGTCACGGTTGTGGTGCGGGATCCGTTGATTCTTGGGGTTTCGTGAGGTTCGATCAATCGTCAACGAGGGCCAGACCTAGCGGAGGTGGGAAGGCGTGAAACGCCTCGTCGTCGACGCCCATGTCAACGTGGGCATCCGCGAGCAAATTTGGGGGATTAAGCGCCATACGCCTGAGGACCAAATCCGGCTCATGGAGCGGTGCGGGATCGACATGGCCTGCATCTTCTCCCCGGCGCCGGGGAGAAGATGCAGGCCATGTCGATCCCGCACCGCTC
>LZRQ01000090.1 GCA_002159155.1 Firmicutes bacterium ZCTH02-B6 | reverse complement strand
GGGCGACCTGCTGGAGCCGTTCGCGGCGGGCGGGCCGGCGCGCCGCAGGCTGAGGACAAGCCCCGCCGCCAGCCCGGGACGGCTCCGGGGCCCGGACCGGTGGTGATCGGCAGCTCGACGGGGGGCCCGAGCGCGTTGAGTACGGTGCTGAGCGGTTTGTCGGCCGATTTCCCGCGGCCGGTGGTTGTTGTTCAGCACATGCCCGAAGGGTTCACCGCCTCGTTGGCCCGCCGTCTCGATGGGCTGTCGCCCCTCAAGGTCGCCGAGGCAGAGCCGGGACGCCTACCGAAACCCGGCGAGGCCTGGGTCGCCAAGGGTGGACAGCACTTGGTGTTTGACGCGCAAGGCCGGATGCAGCTCAGCTCAGCCGCTCCGCACCTGGGCGTGCGGCCCGCGGTCGACCTGACGCTGGAGTCGGCGGTGGACGTGTGGGGCGGGGACGTGGTGGCCGTCATCTTGACGGGCATGGGGATGGACGGGGCCCGCGGTGCCCGCAAGCTCAAGCGGGCCGGCGGCAAGGTGCTGGCTCAGGATGAGGCCAGCAGCGTCGTCTACGGTATGCCCCGGGTGGTCACCGAGCTCCAGCTTGCCGACGAAGTGCACAGTCTCGCTGACATGGCGGCTGCCTTGACGCGCATCGTGCAAGAGCCTGCGCATTTGTAGGCGAACCTCCGCAGGGATCGTTGTTGGCCGCCGGTGGCGAAGGCGCTGGCGGTCGCGCCAAAACAAAGGGAGGGTGTTCGTTGCATCCCGGTCCAATCGACGGCGCTCGCCTCCTGCCGACCCCGGAATTTGCCCATCCGGAGGCTGCCGTCGCCGACCCCGGGTTTCGCCGCCTGCAGCGTGCCCTAGAGTTGACGACGGGCCTAGACCTGGGAGCCTACAAAGAACGGCAGATGATGCGCCGGATCACCGGCTTCATGAGCCGCGAGGGCCTGCGGGACCTGGAGCAGCTCGCCGACGCGGTGAGCCGCGACGCGGCCGTGCGCCAGCGCCTCTTGGACTTTTTGGCCATTAATGTGACCGAGTTTTTCCGCAACCCCGAGCGGTATGAGGAGCTGGCCCGCATCGTCCTGCCTGAGCTGCTGCAGCGTTTTGGCCGGCTGCGGATTTGGAGTGCCGGGTGCTCCAACGGCGCGGAGCCTTATTCTTTGGCTATTTTGGTGGACGAGCTCGACCCGGGGTCTGCCGACCGTCACCAGATCCTCGGGACCGACATCGATCGCGAGGCGCTGGCGGAGGCCAGGAAGGCCGTCTACACCGAGGACCGGCTCAAGGAGGTTTCGCCCGTACGGCGCCAGCGTTATTTCCGGCCGCTGCCGGACGGGTGGTGGGAGCTAGTGCCCGAAGTCCGGCGCTATGTGCGGTTCACGGTGCACAACCTGTTGCGGGATCCTTACCCGCCAGGCCAGCACTTGATCTTGTGCCGCAACGTCATCATCTACTTTACGGAAACCGCGAAGCAGGAGATTTTCGCCAAGCTGGCGGCGAGCTTAGTGCCGGGAGGCTACCTGTTGGTGGGCAGCACGGAAACCATCTTTCAACCCGCCCGGTACGGTTTGCGGGCAGCGGCGCCATTTCTTTATGTGCGGATGGAGGCAGGATGATGCGACGGGTGGACATTCGCACCATCCCCGAAGGGGCGACCCTGGCCCGGCCTTTGGTGGACCAGCGGGGCGCTTTCGTGCTGGCCGCCGGCAAAACCGTCACGGAATCGATGGCGGAGCGGCTGTGGGAGCGAGGATTTCGCTACGCCTACGTGCATGCCCCGGGTTTCGAAGGCTTGGATGTGCGGGAACCGATGGAGCCCCAGACGTACCAGCAAGTACGCCACCTGCTGGCGGGATTGGTCAACCAGGTGAAGCAGGCCAAGGATCCGTCTCTCGTGGACGTTCCCGTCCTGGCCTTACAAGAGGCCACAAAACAGGCGTGCGACGAGCTGGTCAAGCAAAACCAGGGGTTTCTGCTGTACCCGGCGTGGGGGACGCTGGCGGACCGTTTCCTCGCCAGCGTCGTCAACATCGCGTGCGTGGCGGCACGTATCGGCGTTGAGTTGGCTGACAAGGACTCGGCGCGCCATCTTTTCCTCGCGGGCCTTCTGCAGGACCTGGGTACGTGGTTTACGGATCGCGCGGCCGAGCACGTGACCGCATCGCTGGCCATCGTGCGGGGCTACCGGGAGCTCAGCGCGTGGGTCAAGCACATCGTCGGCGACCATCACGAACGCCTGGACGGCAGCGGGTTCCCGCAAGGGAAATCCGGGCACGACATCCACCTGTTATCCCGGATCATGCAGGTGGCGGTGGCCTACGTGGAGCTGCTGCAGGATCCCCGCAACCCTGCGCTGCCCCACGAGGCGCAGGAGCACCTGATGGCGGAGGCCGGCGTGTTGTTTGACTGGGACGTCGTGCAGACGCTGCGCAAGGTGGTGCCCGGCTATCCGACGGGCTCGGTGGTCCGCCTGTCCACGAGCCAGCTCGGCGTCGTGGTTCATCCCGGACCGGCGAGCCTTAACCGACCCCGGGTGCGGGTGCTGAGCAAAAAGAGCGACCGCAGAGACGAGGGATCTCACGGGGTCCCCGATGATGCTGACGCGCCTGATGAATTGCAAGGGCCCGCAAATGTGGGCGACGGCGGGCAGCCTGCCGCGTACGAGGAAATCGATCTCGCGGCCGATCACGCGGTGGCCATTGTCCGCCTGCTCGAGAGCTGAGGCTTGGACGTTGCACGGAGGTGGCATACCGCGTGAAAGTGGAGCATATCCAGCCCTTTGTGACGGCAGCAGCCCTGGTACTGAAAGAGGAACTCGGCGTCGAGATTGAACGCGGGGAGCTGTCGGTGGCCAATACGGACTACACCACCCGCGAGGTGACCGTGCTGATCGGCATCACCGGCCAGGTAGAGGGGACGGTGCTGTACGGCACCGACGAGGCGATGGCGGTCAACATCGTCCGGGAGCTGACGGGCGAGAAGAAGGCTATCTACGACGAAACGTGCGAGAGCGCCATCGCGGAGCTGGGCAATGTCATTTCCGGACGCGCGGCCGTGCTGTTTGAAAGCCAAGGGATCGATTGCACCATTTCGCCTCCGACGGTCATCCGCGGCCGCGGCACCATCATCTCGACCGTCAATATTACCCGGCTTATCATCCCGCTCAAGACGCGCCTAGGGGAGTTGGACATCGCGGTCGCCCTGCGGGACCGGATTTAGGGTGAATTAGAGAGGGCGCCGGGCTCCCATTTTTGGTAGGACGGCTGCTGGCGCAGGAGGCCCGAGCCACGGGTCCCCCCTGCGCCGGGAGGGGCCGTGGGACCAAGCGCGGAGGCGGCGCCGGCGGGCCCGGCTTCGCCCGCCGCGTCCACCGGGCCCGTGGCCGCATGAGCCTGCAGCAGGCCGATAACTTGCGAGAGCAGGATTTGCACCTGTTTCGTTTCCTCGCACAAGTCTTGCACCTGTAGGGTCAATTCGTCGAGCCGCTCATCCAGGTCGCGAACGGGAGCAGTCAGCGGGGGCCGTGCTGGGGCTGGCTTCTCGGCGAGGTGCCCGGAAGAAGGATCGTCGGCCCCGCTGGTATGGTAGGCGTCGGCGGGCGGGTGGCGCTGGGAGCCGGTGGCAGGGTGGCGTTGGACGTCACCGCCGCAGTCGCGTTGGACGTTGCCAGCAGGGTAGCCGTCGGTGTGGCCGACAGGGGGGCCGGGAAGGGTGAACGCGGGATCCACGACGGCTTTCAGCGCCGTCGCCGGGGGTAGACCTTGGGCCAGCGCGCGGAAAAAGGGCAAATGCTCGGCGCGGAACGTCCAGTCTCCAAAGGGCGAGCAAGTGGCGCCGAGGAAATCCCCGTAAAGGTGGGCGTAATAGCGCACCTTGGGGATCGGCAGCCCTGTCATCACGGCCACGTCCGGCACGGTGTACTCGGTTCGCAGGTCCACGGGCATCGCTCCTGGCGTCGTTTCTGGCATCGTTCCCGGCATCGCTCCTTCAGCATCCTCTTTGGACGCCGGTCGCCCGATTCCTGCGAAATAGTAGAGAATTTAGAGAACTCTCCCGCGCAGTCGCCAACAGGTACGTCTGGTATAATGGCCGTAACGGCGCCGGCCGCAGGTCTGTGGTTGAAAGTCGAAGCCAGCCGCAGGCGAAACGACCCACGTAAGGCGGTGAACAAAACGGGGCCACACCGCTGAGCATGGTGCGGCTTAGCGTAAGTCCTGCCCGGCGGCGACGCTGGTGAGGCGCTCATGGCGCCCCGGCCGGCGCGACCGCCGGAGAGGGGTAGTAGTGAGACCGGCCCATCGAGCGAACCCCCCAGCAGGCGGGTGTGGGGGCAAAGACCAGGTCAGCTGCGGCGGGCGCCGCCGTTTCTTTGCACCGCCCTCAAGGGACAAGCGTCACATCCTCACAGGACCCCTCTCCGTTGCCGTGTTTCCCGGCAGGATCCCCCATCGTGCCGGGGGAAAGATCAAAGTGAAAGCGGGCGCTCGCCTTTGCCGGAGCGCTCAGCGGAGAGGAGTGCGGGCCATGCAGGACGCAGGAACCGTGCAGGTCACAGTATCCGGCAAGAACGTCCAGGTGACGCCGGCGCTGCGTAGCCATGCGGAGCGCAAGGTCAACAAGCTGCTGAAGTTTTTTGACGACGACCGGCGGCCTATGATGGCGTCGGTGGTGCTGAGCGTCGAGCGGGGCCGTCACACGGCTGAGATTACGGTTGAGATCGGCACCCTGCTGGTGCGCGGCGAGGGTACCAGCGACGACATGTACGCGTCCATCGACATGGCTGTGGACCGTATCGAGCGTCAGGTCAAGAAGTTCAAGACCCGCATCCAAAAGCGACTGCAGGAGCGGCCTAAGGGAGCTGTAGCCGACGGTGCGGTGGCACCGCCACGGGAGGGCGACGAGGCGGAGGCCGAGACGCCGCGGGTCGTACGGGTCAAGCGCTTCGCCTTCAAGCCGATGACGGTGGAAGAAGCCGTGCTCCAAATGGAGCTTTTGGGCCACGACTTCTTCGTCTTTACCAACGGCGCCAGCGGTGAGGTCAACGTCCTCTACCGCCGCAAGGACGGCAACTACGGGTTGATCGAACCCGAGTACTGATTGATCGAGGTCGGGTCGCTTGCAGGCACAACCTGTGCTCGTCATCTTTGAGGGCGGCGCCGCCGCCAGCGACCCGGAGCGCATGCTCCAGGACGTGCGGTCCGCCATCGTGCTGGAGCAAATTGAAAAGGCACAGTTAGCCGGTACCTTCGGTGCGGTCATCCTTTGCACCGATCGGCCGGAGCTTGCGGCCCAGGCGGCCGCGTTGGGGGCCGACGTGGATTTGGATCCACCGGCCCCTGCGTTTCACTTTGGCCAGCGCCTACAGCAACTCGTTAGGAGGCGCCGCCCGGCGGCGGTCTGCTGCATGGGCGGCGCCGCCGGTCCGCTTTTGACCGCAGCGGAACTGGCGGACATCGGGCGGCTGTTGTCGGCAGGGCGCCCTCTGGCAGCGGCCAACAACATTTACTCCGCCGACATCGTGGCGTTCTCCCCGGCGGACGCCATCCTCATGATCGACCCTCCTGCGATTGACAATGCGCTGCCGCTGGCTTTGCATCGAGACGCCGGCCTGCCCGTAGTCCCGCTGCCGCGCAGCCTAGGTATGCAGTTGGACGTGGACACTCCCAGCGATGTGCTGGTGCTGGCGGTCCACTCGCGGACCGGCCCGCGAGTGCGGGAGCGGATCCAAGCCTGGAATTTGGACCTCGAACGCATCCAGCGAGCCAAGGCGGCGCTGGTGGACCCGCACGTTGACGTGTTTCTTTACGGGCGAATCAACGCGGCGCTTTTCCAGTACTTGGACCAGCACAGCCGCTGCCGGATCCGGCTCCTGTCCGAAGAGCGGGGTATGAAAGCCCTCGGCCGCGACGTGCGCGGCGAAGTCCGGGCGGTGCTGGGGTTTGCGCTGGAGGCCCTGGGGATGGCCGGTTTTTTCCGCTGCCTGGAAACCTTGTGCAGCGCGGCCTTTCTTGATACCCGCGTGCTGCTGGCCCACGCGGGGCGGCACGTTAGCGTCGCCGATCGGTTTTACTCCGACCTCGGTTATCCTGACCAAATCCACGACCCGTGGCTGCGGGAACTGACCGCAGCGGCCATGGGCGCTTCGTTTCCCGTCATCCTCGGCGGCCATGGGCTTGTGACCGGCGGCGTCTGGGCGCTTCTGGACTCCGCTATGAACGAATTGCAGGAATCGAAAGAAGAAACAGGAATGGATCAGCCTAAACCGGCAATTTCTACGGGGGGCGACCGGCCCGATGCCGGAGGCACGGCGATCCAACCGCGACGTGGATGACCGCAGGCTGCGCCTGCTGCACATTGCCCGCGATGCCGGCAAGGCGGGGGAAAGCCGCAGCGCTTTGTTGGGCGAGACGGGTGCTGCGACAACGATCCATGCCGCTGCCGGCGGCAGACCGTTCCTGTCGCTTTCTTCCGTGGCGGTCGAATCCGGCAGTCTTACGTTCCGGGTGAGCGTGCGGCTCAGGGCCGAGGACGCCCTTTATGAGGGGAGCGCCAGCGGCCCCGATGTGCCTCACCACCGGCTGCGGCTGGCGGCCCAAGCCGCCGTCCGCGCGGTGGAGGAGTGGACAGCCGGCGTAGTGCCCCTTGCTGTGGAGGACGTGCGGGAAGTGCCCATGGGACCGCGCACGGTGGTGCTGGCCGGTATCGTCCTGCCGGGGCCGGATGGCGGCAGTTGCCTCGTGGGTACCGCCCTCGTGCAGCAGGATCCCGTCGAGGCCGCCGTACGCGCCGTCTTGGAGGCGATGCGACCCGTGCTGTTCTGAGCCGGGAGGAAGCCAGGCGGTCACGCTTCCTCATGGACTGCTGAACCTGCCGGACGTGAACGGCGTCCCCAAACATGGTATACTGAAACCCGACGCGCCCGCCCGGGTGGGGGGCGCGGCGTGCCTGCGCCGGAGAAAGAGGTGACCACCCGCGATGCTTGGGCTGCTCAAGCGCCTGTTTGATACGAATAATAAGGAACTGCAGCGCCTGCAG
This sequence comes from Firmicutes bacterium ZCTH02-B6, assembly GCA_002159155.1. Classification (GTDB taxonomy): domain Bacteria; phylum Bacillota; class Limnochordia; order Limnochordales; family ZCTH02-B6; genus ZCTH02-B6. The sequence continues at coordinate 6,594 of LZRQ01000090.1, read as the reverse complement.
GACCTCGTGGTTGAAATCAACGAGTACGAGCCGGAAATCTCGCGCCTGTCCGACGACGACCTGCGGGCCAAGAGCGGGGAGTTTCGCCAGCGCCTCGCCAACGGGGCGACGCTGGATGACCTGCTGCCGGAAGCGTTTGCCGTCGTGCGCGAAGCCGCCAAGCGCACCCTGGGTATGCGCCATTTCGACGTGCAGCTCATGGGGGGTATCGTGCTCCACCAGGGCCGCATCGCCGAGATGAAGACCGGCGAAGGCAAGACGCTGGTGGCGACGTTGCCCATCTATCTCAACGCCCTGACGGGCAAAGGCGTCCACCTGGTGACGGTCAACGACTACCTGGCCCGGCGTGACGCCGAGTGGATGGGGCCCATCTACAAGTTTCTGGGCATGAGCGTCGGCGTCATCGTCCACGGCAAGGACTTTGCCGAGCGGCGCAAGGCGTACGCGGCCGACATCACCTACGGCACCAACAACGAGTTCGGTTTCGACTACTTGCGGGACAACATGGTGCGGCACCGGGACCACATGGTGCAGCGGGAACTCAACTTTGCCATCGTCGACGAGGTGGACAGCATCCTCATCGACGAGGCCCGCACGCCCCTGATCATCTCCGGGCCCGCCGAACAGTCGACGGATCACTATTATCGCTTCGCGCGCCTAGTTCCTAAGCTGAAGCGGGATGTCCATTACACGGTGGACGAGAAGGCGCGCACGGTGGCGCTGACCGATGAGGGCGTCGCCAAGGTGGAAGAGCTGTTGGGCATCGAGAACCTCAACGACGACGCCAACTTCCACCTCAACCACTACCTGATCCAGGCCCTCAAGGCGCACACGCTGTTCCAACGCGACCGGGACTATGTGGTCAAGGACGGCCAGGTCATTATCGTCGACGAGTTCACCGGACGGCTCATGTTTGGCCGCCGGTACAGCGACGGGCTGCACCAGGCCATCGAGGCCAAGGAAGGCGTCAAGATCGAGCGGGAGTCCCAGACGCTAGCCACCATCACGTTCCAAAACTACTTCCGCATGTATAAGAAGCTGGCGGGGATGACCGGCACCGCCAAGACGGAAGAGGAAGAGTTCCGCAGCATCTACGGCATGGACGTGGTGGAGATCCCGACCAACAAGCCCATGATCCGGGTGGACCACCCCGACCTGGTGTACAAGACCGAGGCGGCCAAGTTCCGGGCGGTCGTGGAGGAGATCGAGGACTGCTGGCGCCGGGGCCAGCCGGTGCTGGTAGGCACGGTTTCCATCGAAAAGTCGGAGCGGCTGAGCGCCATGCTGAAACAGCGTGGCATCCCGCATCAGGTGCTCAACGCCAAGTACCACGAGAAGGAAGCCGAGATCATCGCCCAGGCCGGCAAGAAGGGCGCCGTCACCATCGCCACCAACATGGCGGGCCGCGGTACGGACATCATCCTGGGCGGAAACCCGGAGTTTAAGGCCCGGGAAGAAATGCGCAAGCGGGGCTACACGGACGAGGAGATCTCCGTGGCGGCCGAGCCGTACGGCGACGACGCGGAGCTCTCGCCGCGCCTGCAAGAGGCCCGGGGCGTATACCGGCAACTCGTGGAAGAGATGCGCAAAGCGATGGCGGCCGAGCACGACGAAGTCGTTGCCCTGGGCGGATTGCATATCATCGGCACCGAGAGGCATGAAAGCAGGCGCATCGACAACCAGCTGCGTGGGCGCGCCGGTCGCCAGGGCGATCCGGGCTCATCTCGGTTTTATGTGTCCCTCGAAGACGACCTCATGCGCCTGTTTGGGTCCGAGCGCATTTCCGGCCTGATGGAGCGGCTGGGATGGCAGGATGACCAGCCCATCGAGCACCAGCAGGTGAGCCGGGCCATCGAAAACGCCCAAAAGAAGGTGGAGGCCCGCAATTTCGAGCTGCGCAAGCAGGTGCTGCAGTTCGACGACGTCATGAACAAGCAGCGGGAGGTCATCTACGAGCAGCGCCGCAAGGTGCTCTTGGGCGAGAACTTGCGGGAAAACGTCAGCGAGATGCTGCGCCGGCTCGTAGGCGAATACCTGGACACCTACTGCAACGAGAAGGTCCACGCGGACGAGTGGGATTTGCTCGCGTTGTGCGAGCGGGTGCAGGAGCTGGCCAACCGGCATGTGGCCATCGCTCCCGAGGAGCTTGAAGGTTTGGACCGCAACGGGGTGCGGCGGCGGCTCGAGGACGCGCTCATTGCCGCCTACGAAGCCCGTGAGCAGGAGATCGGCCCCGAGCTCATGCGGGAGGTCGAACGCCACTTCCTGTTGCGCTTCATTGACATGAAGTGGATGGAGCACTTGCGGGCCATGGACGACCTGCGGGAAGGCATCGGCCTGCGGGCGTACGGGCAAAAGAACCCGCTGCTGGAGTACCAGTTTGAGGCCTACGAGATGTTCCAGAACATGCTGCGCTCGGTGCAGGAAGACACGCTCAATGCGCTGTTCCGGGTGCGGATACAGGTGGAGCCCGTGCCACAGCCGGAGCAGCGGGAGGACCTGCTCTCCCGGGCCGCGTACCACGGCGCGGGCGGCCAAACCGAGTCGGCCCAGCGCACCGCACCGCGGCGGGTCGAAGCTAAGGTGGGACGCAACGACCCGTGCCCCTGCGGCAGCGGGAAGAAGTACAAGAAGTGCTGCGGCGCGAACCCGAGCTGAGTAGTCTACGTACGGACGTTGGCTGAGCCGTCTGCGCACGGACGGCGCGGACATGAGCTGAGGTGTCCACGCATGGACGATCTCCGCACGGACGGGGCGGGGCAACGTGAGGCCCCGAAAGGCAGTTGGGAGGTTTAGGTTGTGACAACGATTTACGTGAGTGAGATTCGTGACAGCCTCAAGGATCTGGAGCGGCGTATCCGCGAAATGGGGGTCTACCTTTGAAGTAGACAAAAAACGGGCCGAGGCGGCCAAGATGGAAGAGGAAATGGCCGCTGCGGACTTTTGGAACGATCCCGAGGCAGCCCGCCAGGTAGTCAAGAAGCAAAAGAGTCTCCAGCGGGACGTGGAGCAGTGGGAAAAGGTGCACCGCCAGTGGGAAGATCTCGACGTCTTGGTGGAGCTGGCGGTGGAGGAAGACGATGAGCAGTCCCTCCAGGAGGCCGCGGAGCAGCTGCGGCACCTGCAGCGGGCCGTGGAGCTTCTGGAGCTTTCCACGCTGCTGTCGGGCGAGTACGATCATGCGGATGCCATCTTGAGCGTCCACGCCGGTGCCGGCGGTACCGAGGCCATGGACTGGGCGCAGATGCTTATGCGCATGTACAGCCGCTGGGCGGAGGAAAAGGGCTACCAGGTAGAGATTCTCGACATCTTGCCCGGCGAAGAGGCGGGCATCAAGTCGGTGAGCTTGTCCATTAAGGGCGACCTGGCTTACGGCTATCTCAAGGCCGAACAGGGGGTTCATCGTCTGGTGCGCATCTCGCCCTTTGACGCCTCAGGCCGGCGCCACACGTCGTTCGCCTCGGTTTCCGTGGAGCCCGATGTGGAAGACGACGGCGAGATCGTCATTAATCCCAACGACCTGCGCATTGACACGTTCCGGGCCAGCGGGGCGGGCGGCCAGCACGTCAACAAGACGGAGTCGGCGGTGCGCATCACCCATCTCCCCACCGGCATCGTGGTGACGTGCCAGAGCGAGCGGTCGCAGCATTCCAACCGCGACCGGGCCATGCGCATGCTCCGGGCGCGCCTGCTGCAGCTGCGCCTCGAGGAGCAACAGAAGAAGATGGAAGAGCTCCGGGGCCAGCAGGGCGAGATCGCGTGGGGCAACCAGATACGTTCCTACGTGTTTACGCCGTACACGCTCGTCAAGGACCATCGCACGGGCGCGGAAACCAGCAACGTCAACGCCGTCATGGACGGAGAGATCGACCTGTTTATCGAATCGTACCTGCGCCGTAAGCAAGCGTGACGGGGCGGACGGCATGCGTGCACTCTTGATCGGGTTCGCCATCGCTCTCCTCGTCGTGCTGGCCGGGACCGAGGCCGTCGTGCCGCCGTTTCTGGCGGCGCGCATGGCCGATGGCCTCGCAGCGTCGCTGGGCTCCACCGCAGTCGAGGTGGAGCTGAAAAGCTTTCCGGCATACCGCTTGTTGACAGGCAACGTCGACCGGATGTCGGTCACGGTGGCGGGCCTGCACGTGGACGGGTTGGCGGTGGAATCTTTGCGGGTTGAAGCCGCCGGGGTGCGGTTGGATGTGGTAGGACTTCTGCGCGGCCGGCAGGCCGGGGACGGCTGGCGGCTGGCGCAGGGGGGAGACGCCCGGGTGGAGGCCGTCGTCACCGCGGCGGCGCTGGCGGACCTGGTGCGGGCGCGGCTACCGGCCGAGATGGACGTGCAGGTGCAAGTTGACGTTGCCGGCGTCGAACTGCGCGGCCGCACCAACGTTCTCGGGATCGCCATGGATCTCGCCGTCCGGGGCCGGGTCGCGCCCAGCTCCGGCGGCAGGCGGCTGGAGTTTGTACCCGAAACCGTGTTTGTCGGTGGACAAGCTCTGGCCGACTGGGTGGCCCAGGGGATCCGCGAGATGTACACGGCGGCGGTGGATCTGGACGACGCGCCCGTGCCGCTGGTGGTGGAGGAGGTCGTGCACCAGCCCGGCCGCCTCGTGATTGCCGGGCGGACGCGCAGCGAAGGGTGAGGAGGGGCCCTGTGAAGCGGCGCTGGTGGCTGTGGGCGATCATCGTGGCGGCGCTCCTCGTCTGTCTGCCGGCCTTGCGCGAACGGGCCGCGTTGGAGCGGGCCGATCGCACAGTGGAGCTGGTGTTGGACCAAGAGCGCTTATGGGCCTTGAGCGAGCAGACCGGTGTGCCCATCCCGGCCATCTTGGCCCGCTGGCGGGAGCTCGGGGTCACGGCGCTGGCGGCTGAGGACTTTGAGGGTGCGCGGCTGGCGGCCGAGGCGGGACTGCGTATTGTGCCCCGGGATCTGCAGGTGATCGTCCTGTCCCGGGTCTACGGTTGGGAAACCGGACCGGTGATTTTCACCGGGAATCAGGTCGGCGGCTATCCGGATCGGCTTGCCTCCACGGCGGCGCTGCTCAACGATTTGGGTGCCCCTCTGGGACTGATCGAATTTGCCAACCAGCGCGGGGCGTCGCAGTTGGCGCGGCTGTTGAATTACCGGGCCGTGCGGGTTCACTCCATTACCATGGAAGAATTGGCGCGGCTCAACGATGCCGACGCGGCTTCGCGCTATGCCCGGGCTGCCCGCGAGCGCAACGCCCGCGTCTTGTACATCCGCCCGCTGGTGCGGGGGCCGGCCCCCGAAATGCTGGCGCGAAATGAAGCGTATTTGACCGACATCATGGCGCGGTTGGATGAAGCGGGCCTCGCTCCGGGCGCGGCCCAACCGAAGCCGTTTTGGTCGACCGCCCTTTGGGTACCGGCGGCTGCGGCGCTGGCCGCCGCGGCCGGAGGCTGTTTGCTGTTGTCGCGGCTGTGGGCGATGCCGTGGTGGCTGGCAGCCTTAGGGACAGCGGTGAGCGGCGGGCTTGTCTACGGCCTTGGCCGGATGGGGTATACGGTTCTGGTCCGGCAGACGGCTGCCTTGGCGGTGGCCCTGGTGTTTCCTGCCCTGGCGGTCATCACGGCCGCCGAGCGCCTCCGGCCTCTCGATGCGGGACGCGGTCACCGCGCCCCTGCGGGTGGCTGGCACGCCGCGGCGGGATGGGGTGTAGCGCTGCTGCAGTTTGCCGCCGTCACGCTGGTGGGTGCCGGCTTGGTTGCGGCGGCACTGGGCGACACCCGGTTTCTGCTGCAGCTGGAGCAGTTCCGCGGGGTGAAATTGGCCCATGTGGCGCCGCTCTTCATCGTAGTCGTCTTTTGGCTGGCGGACCAATACAGAGGGTCCTGGTGGCAGTGGCTCAACGCGCCCCTCAGGATGTGGCATGTGCTGGCTGGCGCCGCCGTGCTCGCCTTGGGCTACGTCTACGTGGGACGGACGGGCAACGACCTGGTGGGCGTGTTGGACGTCGAACGGGCGATGCGCATGGTGCTCGAGGACGCCCTGGAGATCCGGCCGCGGACCAAGGAATTTTTGCTGGGCTATCCAGCTCTGCTGTTGGCCTTCGGTTTCTGGACAGCGGGCCCTCGCCTGCTGGCGTGGCCCTTACTTGTGGCAGGCACTATCGCCTCCATCTCCGTGATCAACACGTTTGCCCACGCCCATTCTCCCCTGGCCGTCAGCGCCGTCCGGACGGCGTATGGCTTCGCGGCCGGGCTTGCGGTAGCCGTCTTGGCCCTCGCAGCGGTGGTGTTGCTGGGCCGCCTCCCGCCCGTGCGGCGATGGCTGGCTGCACTCGCTGACTCGGGCGGCCGCTCCCGGATGACGGTCCCGCCGGATCAAGGTCGTTCCGTGAAGGTTGTTCCATGAAGGTCGTCGTTTCCGGCTACTACGGCTTTGACAACGCGGGCGATGAAGCGGTGCTGGCCGCGATCGTGGCGGCGCTCAGGCACGAATGTCCGGCCGTTCGTCCCGTCGTGCTGTCCGGAAATCCTGAGCGCACAGCGGCGCGCCACGGGGTCGAAGCGGTCCCGCGCTTGTCGCCTGCGGCGGTGCGCAAAGCGCTGCGGGGCGCGGCGCTGTTTGTCAGC
>LZRQ01000089.1 GCA_002159155.1 Firmicutes bacterium ZCTH02-B6 | reverse complement strand
GGGCACCACAGTGCCGCGTTCACGATGGACGAATACGTCCATTCAGACGAGGATGTACGCCGCAGCGCCGTGTCCAGTTTCGCCCGCCGGGTATCGGGTCGGTGACGGGGATCGCCTGGGGATCAGTTGGGGATCAACTGCCCCGCGCGAGGGGCAAACACAGGTGCCCAGGCGGACGACGAACCGCACTATGACGGCCTTTCCCGTAATTGAGAGCATCCGCAAACATGGGTTGTATCTAACTACGAATCCGGAGGTCGGAGGTTCGAATCCTCCCGGGCGCGCCATGGCAGCGCCCCTTGGGAAGCGATTTCCCAAGGGGCGTTTTCTTTTCCCGTCTCCTGCTCAGCGATTCCGACGGAGCCAGTCACGGAACGCCTGATCGAACTCCGGACGCGATAGGCCCGTCGCCTCGTGCACCGCGTCCCAGAACGTGGGCTGCGAGCTCACGAGAATCCGGCGGATGCCCTCCACCCCAACCCTCGCGTCCAGAAACCGCAACGCCAGCGCCCCAGCCGCGTAGACGTCCTCGGCGGCCTCAAGCGGGGATTCCAGCAGAAAACCCACCGGTGCCCCGTAACGCTGCCCATAGATCCGGTCGAAGGTCTGCTCCCCGATGACCAGGAGCCGGAAATACTCGCCAAGGCCCTCGTGGAACCACCGCGGAGGACCTCCCGAGTCCGCGTCCATCCCGTAGGCGCCCGCACGGCGGCGCATGCGGTCGAAGAAAACGTGCGAGTACTCGTGGGCGATGTTTCCCACATACCACGTATGGTCGTAATAGCGGCTGTCGGCGGCGGACGGCGACGTGAAATGCAACGTCGCGGATGGAGTCTCCGCATAGGCGTAGCCGTCTTGCAATTCTCCGGCGCCGTGCAGCCAAAGAGTGACCGGTTCCTCGACGACCTCATCCACCTCGGGAAAATGGGCCCGTAGCTTGCCCAAGACGTCCTCCGCCCACGCGAGCATTCGCTCGGCGTCCGCCTCGAGGCCTGGTATATAGCTCGCCCGGAAGCGGCCCCTCTCCATCGTCTCTCGCGTCCAGCCTTTGGAGGCGGGCTCGGCGGCAAAGATGGCCGGCTTGACCGTCCATGGAACACCCAGCGGAACCGAGCGCTCCACCATCACCGCCAGCAACCGCTCGATCTCCTCCATGGTCCGCCCCACTACGATCCCCCGTACGCGGCCGCCTTGCCGGGTCAGGTAGGCAAACGGGGGCTCGTAGCGTACCAGGTCCTCCAGCGCGGCGGGAAGCAAGCTGCGGTCCCGCTGCGGCCACGCGGCGAGCTTGGTCACATCCTCTGTCGAAATGTTGAGGAGAAGAAGAGTGTCAAGCCCCCGAAGGTCATCCCGATAAATGGGGAGCCGGTCGTAGACGTACTGGAGACTGCCCCCAAGGTAGAAGCCAGCTCCAACCCGCTGTTGAAGTGTTCGAACGCTCGCGGAATTGACCCCTGCACCGGCCAGGAATGCGGTGTCGCGTCCCATACGCCAGAGGGGCGCGCCTTCCAGCGGATTGCCCGGGCCATCTGTACCGCTCAACTCCTGCGGGCTCAGCGTACCGGGCCCCGTCGAACCGGTGCAGCCGGCCAGCGTGACCGCCAGCAGGAGGAGAAGGATGAGGCCAACGCTTTTCGAGCCAGCACGGGCGTACCGGAGCATCCGTTTTCCCCCCAATGTCCACGCAGCGGCCTCTGAGAGGCTATCGACGACTTTGGCAATCTTCCCCGGCCGAGAAGAGAGGTTCGAGCGGGCAACCGCCTGTATCCTGCCGACCGCGGGGCAACGGGGGACGCTAAACACCCACTGCGACTGATTAGTGGCGATCCGTATCGAAGCCGCAAGATTGGCCCATATCACCGGGAGCGCAGACGGTGCATGCTGGAAGAGGGCGTTTGCGACAGGCTAGCTCCACTTCCGCGAACGGCCCGCAATGGGTTGTGAGGGCGGTCAGACGGAGCGGCCAAACGGAAACCGGCACCACGGGTCCTGCAAATCCATCTGTACTCTCGGGTCAACGGCCTCTTCGAGTCTTCTCCGTAAGGCGCAGCGGCCACGTCTCCTTCAGATGCCGCGCGATGAGCGGACAGTACGGACCAAAAGCTGGAAAGCTGATAAGGAAGAGGAGCGCCACCGCCGCTGCGCCAGCCAGGAGCCACCAGGGAGCGTCCCGAGTCAGGAGACCGCTCGGCATGCCCGCGAGCACGAAGGTCGGAAGCGAAAGGAACAGGAGCAGCGGTGCCGTCTGCGCCAGCAAGAACCCCAGCAGATCAACGCCCTCCGCGAACCGGTCCTTGAACGACATTTTCGTTGAGTCCCTGACTACGTCGTCACCCCAGATGTCGGGCGCGGCAAAGCCGAGCTCAAAGACGGTCAATATGATCGACGACAGGCAAAACAAGGGAGGCACAACCACCAGACCGGCCCACGACCCTCGAATGCCGGTGGCCACAAAGGCGCCGGCGCTCAACAGCAGGGATTTTGCAACCGCTCGCCACAGCGCCTCGCGGGTATGCGGATCTACCACCGTCATCCGTGTCCCCCCAGCGTAGCGGTCTCCAAGTCCGCCCAGCATAGGACGACGCCAACCCGTATGGCGTCCGGGCTGACGGGAGCGCGGAGGTCCTGGGCCAGCCGGGAACCGGGTTCGCCGCCCAAGAGGACCCCAATCCGCGCCAGCAGGTCATCGAGCCGTGTGAATGTCAACCCAAAAGGGGACCACCGTGCTAATCAAAACGGGACCCACCCAGAGCACCACGCGCGTCACTGGTCCCCTGACCCCGAGGGGCAGGGTGCGACAATTCTGACATCCGCCGGCCAACTGCTCACGCCACCGGCAGCTCGATCAGGCGCGTGTCCATGCAGGTGAACACGACCAAGACGCATTCGAACGGTCGGCGGCCGCCGGATGGTTTCGCTGTCCTGCTCCTATCAGCAACTCGAGCGTCAGCTCTTCTTCCCGAGCTTTTCGAGCTCGCGGTCGAGGTGTTCGTTGTAGCGGCGCACAAAGGTCAAGAGACTCTCCTTCTCCGCCTCCGTCATGGCCCGGTACACCGCGAAATCCCGCTCCAACCTCCTGCGGTGCAGCTCTTCGTGCTGGCGCTTGATTTCTTCGCCTTTGGGCGTGAGCCGGAAGAACACTTCTTTCCTGTTTCCTTCCCGCTGGTAGCGCTCGATCGCCTTCATCCGCAAGAGCCTCCGCGTGAGCTTGCTCACTCCCCCGAGCGTCATGTGAAGCGCCTTGGCCAGCGCCGTCACGTTTGGGGACTCGAGGCGATCGATCATGACGATGCAGTGGACTTCGGTGGGCGTCACGTCGTGCAGGATGACCCGCTCCTCCGCGGCCATCAACGCCTGGAGCTTGCTCCACATCTGGCTGAAACCTTCGAGAATCGCTCGTTCCCTCGGCCCCAGGTCTCCATCGTGCGGTTTCACGGCCCGACCTCCAATGTGTCACCAACGCTCGTTCACATACCCACGCCTTGACCGCGACGGCGTGAAATCCGTCGCCACGGACCGGCCAATAATGGTTGACGGAGGAAACCAAATCGTGGTACAGTCATATTGTTTCCTAGGGAAATAATACGCTACGAAAGGTGTGCTGTCATGAACGCCGCTGGTCCCCAAATTTCAAGGGAAATCGTCCCCGCTGCAACCATACGGCGGCTCTGCCACTATGCCCTTGGCGGGGCAGGCCTCTTTTCGGCCATCGTCCTCCTGCTGCACTTCTTTCGTCCCGAGTATGATCCGGTGACGCGCTTCATCAGCGAGTACGCCGTGACGGATCCCGTCGTGGCGTGCGTCGCGGCGGTCTCTTTGGCGCTGGGTTCCATGGCGCTGATCCGGGCGCTGACCCTCGCTCTTCCCCGGGAGCACCGCTCGCGCGCCGGCATGGTGCTCCTTTGGATCTACGCCGTATGCTTCGCCGGCGTGGGCTTTTTCCCCGCCGACGAATTTCCGACCATCAACCCGCCCAGCTGGCACGGCGCCGTCCACGCGATCCTCGGCCTAATCAGCTTCAGCTGTTTCTCCGCTGGATCGCTCTTGACTTCTCTGCGCCTCCGCCGGACGCCGTCATGGAACAAGACAGCGCCGCTCCTCATCACCCTGGCGGCGCTCAACGTGGCCTTTTTCTTCATCTTTTACGGCGGCTTGGAGCACATCATGGGGCTGATTGAGAGGATCTACGTTGTTTTCGTTATTGCATGGATCGTCATCGTCGCCCGGAAGTTGATGATCGATGTAGCGGCGCCTGCTGGTGGAGTGGCAGAGACAACGATCCAATGACTGAACCGACGCAGCCGCGCTCGGCGCTCCCCGGGCGATCCAAGTCGCGGATCGATGGCACCTGCTGAAAAACCTCGGCGACGTCGCCGAGCGGGTGTTGGCTGGTCTCCGCCTGCCCCGCATCGTGGTGGAGGAAACGCTCTCCCCGACGATCCCAAGCCAGCACGTTCCGCCCCCGCCTCGGGAGACCCGCAAGGACGCGGAACAACGGGAGCGTCATCGGCGGCGGGTGGCGCTCATTGAGCACATTGTGCGCCGCTGGAACGAGGGCTGCCATAACGCCGCCGAGCTGTACCGGGAAATTCGCGGGCTTGGATACCAAGGCGCGCGAACGACGGTGAGGGACTTCGTCGCGACGTTGCGGACGCGTGACCCGGGAAAGCCGGCTGCTGGGCAAGTGCGGGTCAGGCTCGGGACAAGACGGCTGCGCATGTGGTTTACCCGCCCGCCGGAGGAGCTTGGAGACACCGAGCGGCGTTGGCTGGAGGGTGTGCTGGAAGGGTCTCCGGCGGTGCGTGAGGCGTACACCTTGTTGCAAGAGTTCCGGATGATCCTCGCGGAGCGAAGAGCCGACAAGCTCAAGCCCTGGCTTGAGCGCGCCAGCGGGGCGTCCGTCGCACCGTTGAGAGGGTTTGCCCGGGGCATCGAACGGGATCTGGATGCGGTGATGAACGCCCTCACGTTACCCTGGAGCAATGGTCCGGTTGAAGGCTACATCAACAAGTTGAAGCTGCTGAAACGGCAGATGTATGGGCGAGCCGGCATAGAACTTCTGAGGAAGCGGTTCCTCGCCTTGCAATCGTGAAAGGCCAGGAACCGCTTCACCGCGCCGACGGCTCCTGAGCACCGAATCTGCGGGAGAGCCAGGTTGGGTCTTCCGCAATTTCGATGCTTCCACGAGGTTCAGGGAACCGGGCGCGGGCTCCGGTCTCTTACGTCCCCATCGCTAGGAAGCGGCGCCTCAACAACTCGATCCATGCCCGGCCGTACATCTGCCGTTTCAACAGTTTCAGCTTGTTAATGTGGCCTTCCACCGGCCCATTGCTCCATGGCAGCCTGAGTGCATTCATCACCGCGTCCATGTCCTGCTCAAGGCTTCTTGCAAAGCCTCGGATCGGCGCCAGCGATGACCGGGTCGCCTGCTCTAGCCAGGACCGCAGTGCATCGGCGTTCTTCTCGGTGACGATCTTCCTGAAATCTTGCAGCAGCGAGTACGCCTCTCGAACCGCAGGCGAGGCATCGAGGACCAGGCCAAGGAAACGGCGTTCTTCGTCGTCAAGCTTTTCCTGGGGACGAAGGAACCACCTGCGCACCCGCTTGGGGCCCAAACGCACGTGGCGAATGACAGGCTCTGTCTGCGGCTGAGAGCATAGCGTCTTCACAAAATCCTTGACGATAGTGATTCCGCCGGGATAACCCTTACGAGCGATCTCACGGTACAAAGCGGCCGCGTTGTGGCAACCTTCCTTCCACCGGGACAGGAGGTAGTCCCGGTAAGGGTCCAGAAGGGTCGACCGCTTTCCTCTTGGTTTGGACAGAGGACATTCAGCAGGTGTAGAATCGTGTCCGGGCTGACGGGGGCGCGGAGGTCCTGGGCCAGCCGGGCACCTGCTTCGCCGCCCAAGAGGACTCCGATACGGGTCAGGAGGTTGTCTAACCGTTCCGTGCGGCGAGCACGGGGACGGATCAAGTGGGGAAAGCGTTCCGCAAACACGTGGCGACGACAATCGGGGTTGGTACAACGAAATCGGCGGACCGTCAGATGGACATTGACCGTCCGGCCGTCAGCAGGCAGATCCATGAGGATGCGGGTGTAGTGGCTATGCTTCCGGTGAGAGACCCGACCACACAGGGGGACATCTCGCTGCCGGCCGGACGCTCTCGACGGTCAGAGTGATGTCTGCCGAGGAAGATTCCTGCTTCTGGATGCTCAAACCGAGACGCCGAAGAGTTTCCACACTGCTGCGCGCCCCCACGCCAAACGGCTGCGAAGGGATTCGCGGCTTGCCGGGAAACTCCTCCAGGTCGCGGCTCAGTTGCACCAAATTTGCGGGAGACCCAACATTGTTCCGACGTTGACAGAGCTACGGCGATTGGGGGAGCAACTTTGGCGACAACGTCATGGCCGCCGTCCTGGACCTCCACCATTCCATCACGCTCAACATTCGCGCGCCTAGCTACCGCCTACGGGAGAAGGTGAGAGCCGGCATTCTCGGCGACATTGCGCCACCCGTTCAAGCCGAGTCACAACGTCGAACCTTGAGGTGGGGATTCTCGGCAGACGATAGCGAAGAACATTGCTTCGAGGATCAAGAGGGCCGTGGAGCGCCCGTGGGCGCAAGTTCCTAGGGTTCAGCCTCTATTGGAGCTTAAACGGCCCGAGGATTCGCCTAGCGCCGCAAAGCATCCATCGGTTCCAGCAACAGTTGCGGCACCTGACGCGCCGCCACTGGAGCATCCCGATGTAGGAGCGCATGGGCCGAATCACCCGTGATGTGGACGGAGGGCTCGGGTACTACGCGCTGGCGGACGCCAAAGGGGTTCTCGGCGCGCTGGATAGTTGGCTCCGCCACCGCCTGCGGGCGTGTTCGTTCGGCCTCCCGGAGTGGCGGGTGCACGAATTGGCCCACGCGCGCAAAGGGCCGGGGCGCATGGCCTCCGGCCCTTTGAACAGCGTTTTGACGAACGCCTACTGGCGTTACCAAGGTCTCATCGGTCTCGTCGATCGCTACCTGTAAATCTGCCAGCCTTGGCGACTGCCTAGTGCGGACCCGCATGCTAGGTGGTGTGAGGGGACGGGGGCGAGACGCCCCCTCCCACTCGATTTCAGTACCAGCCCCAGCAAACCGGCCTTTCCCGGCACTGGTCGGCTTTCCGAATTGCACGCGTCGAGGAGCATCCCGTAGAGACCCGCCGGACCCGACACCCATGCGAGCAGGGATTCTCCTACGAAATGCTGTATCCGTCGGTAAAGAAGATTTCGACGCATGGTCGCGGCAGTGGTCGTTCGGGGGAGGTGGGCCCAGTGGACACTCCAGACTTTCAGGAAATCTGGCGTCGTCTCGAGGAGATTATTGGCTCGGGCATCACCGTGCGCACGCTCGCTCGTGGCGTCCCCAATTACCTCCAGTGGCTCAACGAAGGTATTGCCGTCACGACGAAGCGTGGACGAGAGGTGCTGCCCCGCGAATGGTTTGAGGACGTCTGGATGACCCTTTTGGCAGCCAAAATCCTGCCCCTAGACCAATTTCCAGGCACAGCCCGGTACCGTAGCACGGCCATCTCCTCAATTCTTGCGCTGCTCCCCTACGTGGATTTCACCGTTCACCCTCGAACCGCACTGTTTCTAGTTGACCACCTGTTTTCGCATGGCGAGCTCTCCGACACGTTCGGTGTTGGCCTGTTAGGGGGCATCCGATTCCGCGGCAATGCCGATGATCCGCAGCTAGTGGTCTTCATCACGGGAGCCACGCTTGGTAATACCGACGAACATCAAGCGAGTCACCCGTACCGCGATCGCTGGGAAAAGGGGATCCTGTACTACACCGGTGAGGGTTTAATTGGCGACCAGACCATGACGAAGGGCAACCTTGCCCTAAGCTCCAGTATCAAACGCGGCAACCCCGTATACGGATTCCAGAAGCAAGCGGCCAACCAGTACCGCTACCTGGGGCGCTTTCGGGTCGAGGGGGTGGACGAGGAGCAACAGCCCGACCAGAACGGTAATCTGCGGAGGGTTTATGTATTTTCCCTACGCCCACAAGCCCCCAACGAGAAAGTCGAGCTCTTGCGCTACCTTGGTTCCATCGACGATGAAGGACCACTCGAAGACGGTGCGGCCCCGCCTACCGCTCCCGCAGCGACGGAAAAGACCGACACCCGCGTTTTCGACATCGCAGGGGCCTTTCCGGACTTGCTTGAGGCCATTCGAACCCGTGGGTTCCACTACGAACCGTGGCAGGTTGCCGCGTACGTGACGGCACTGCGCACCAAGCCGTTCGTCATCTTGGCTGGCGTATCGGGAACGGGCAAGTCGAAGCTCCCGGCGCTCGTGGCAGAAGCCACGGGCGGCGAAGCGCGCCTCCTTCCGGTGCGTCCGGACTGGACCGACAGCTCGGATGTGCTCGGCTACACCGATCTCCAAGGTCGCTTCCGACCGGGCCCCCTGCTCGCGTTGGCCCGGGAAGCGGCCGCCAACCCCGAGCGTTATTATGTCTGCATTGTCGACGAAATGAACTTGGCCCGGGTCGAGCAATACTTTGCCGAGGTGCTGAGCCGGCTCGAGGACCGTCACCCCGTGCCCTCCGGCGGGTTTGTGAGCGGCCCACTGCTCAACCAGCGCCTCGGTGACAGTGACGCCGAGTGGGCCCAGCTCGGTCTTCCCCGCAATCTGGCCATCGTCGGCACGATCAACATGGATGAAACCACCCACGGTTTCAGCCGCAAGGTGTTGGACCGGGCCTTCACCCTCGAGCTATCGGACGTTGACCTGTCCGCCTGGCAACGTGAAACCCCATCCCCACGCCCGCGAATTGCTTGGCCCGTAGAAGCCTGGTATCCCCGCGCCATCCGGCTCGGTGGACTACCGGACGTAGAGGATGTGCGGGGAATCGTTCAGCAGGTCATTGCAACCCTGACGGATGTTAACGTATTCTTGCGGCACGCGCAGCTGCAAGTGGGATACCGTACTCGGGATGAGATAGCCTTGTTTGTCATTCACGCTCGGGACCTTTCGGCCTATTTCGTCACGGTCGCTGGAGAACGCGTTGACCCGCTGGACCTGGCCCTGCAGATGAAAATTCTCCCGCGGCTTGTCGGCGGCAGCAACGCCGTGCGCCGTGCCCTACTCCAGTTGCTGGGGTGGGCCTTTGACGGGAAACCGCGTCGTGACGAAGAAGAGGCAGATTCCGTCCTGTCGGCGTGGCACGCTAGCGGCCGAACCGGTATGATCCCGAACGCGCGTTACCCGGTTACGGCCGCGCGACTGGCCCTCATGTGGGAGCGGCTCTTGGACGAAGGTTTCACGTCGTTCTGGCTGTAAGGCGTTGAACAGTCTGCGGGTATGACGACGCTGTTCGAGATTGAAACCGATCGGGTTTCCCTCAAATGGACCCGTGTCCGGGCTGAGGATCCTCCATTTCTCCATCCATCGTCACCCATCCCTGGCCGTCTTGTCCTCACCCCAAGGCGAGCCGGACTCGAGTGGGTGCGCTGCTGGCGCGCCGGTGTCCCGACCGGAGCAGCCGGGTCGCCCGAGCTCGTCGAGGGGCCTCGCCTCTTTGAGCAAACCGATTACCAGATATTCCTTGAGTCCAAAGACGGGCAGCGGGTGGATGTGCGCCACCGGGACCCGGTGCTACTGAGGTCGTTGCGCCACGAGCGGCATGGCTTCATTGTCTACGGACTTGTCAATTTCGGAAACCAGGTAGGGCGCAGTGAGTTCACTATTGTGTTGGGCGGGCAGCCGGAATTCTCCTTTGAGGTCGAGGTATTTCCCACCAAGCTCGATTACGTTTCAGACTACGAGCGCCTCCTGGCCGAAACCCAAGACATCCTAATGGGGTTGGCCCTTGAGTACATGCGAGCTACTTACCGGCTGGGCATGGCCGCCCGGGTACCGCAGCCCACAGACCTAGAGTGGGTGGTCTTGCTCCAGCACATTGTCGACCAGCTGGAGCGGGCCCTGCAGCAGGTGGCTAGGCGGCCCGTGCGCGCGTTGTCTCGCACATCGATAATGACGCGGTCGGAACGCATCCGGCGTCTCGACAGCACGGTGCGATCGGCTGTACGTCGCGGTGCTGGCGCAGGGTCCTGGCAACCGCTGGATTCGGGGACCCGCGTCCGCAGCCTTATCCCCGTGCGAAGCGCCCGCCCCACCCTGGACACCCCCGAGCACCGTTGGCTGGCCGCGCAGGTGGACCGCATTCGCCGGCGCCTGGACCGACTATTGCAGACGGAGGCGAGGCGTCCTCGCAGTGAGCGACGCGACCAGACGTTGAAGGAGCTGCGCCAACTGGAGAGCCGCATCGTACGGTTGGCCCGCCTTGAGCCCCTGGAGGCCGCGTCAGGTCCTCCACCGGCAGGTTTCGCGTCGCTGCAGCTCATGGCCGCGCCCGGCTACCAAGAAGCGTATCGGGCATGCCTCGCTCTCGCCCTCGGTTTGCGGCTCGAGGGGGACCCCCTGCGCCTTTCGGTGAAAGACCTTGACCGCCTCTACGAGTACTGGTGCTACTTGGCGTTGTTGCAGATTATGGCCGAAGAAAGCGGACAACCCATCCGGGTTAAGGATCTGTTTCGTGTCCGGCAAGACGGTTTGCAGGTGGCCCTCCGCGCAGGTCACGAGACCCAGACCATCTTCTCTTCCGCCGACGGCCGGCAAATCGCGATCCGGTACAATCCTCGTTTCGAGACCGAGACGCTCGTTCCTCAGGAGCCCGACCTGGTGGTGACTATCTCCGATCGCGATTGGCCGTCGTTACACCTGGTGATGGACGCCAAGTACCGGATAGACGCGTCCGACCGTTACCAAGACCGCTACGGCTCGCCCGGCCCTCCCGAGGACGCGATTAATGTCCTGCATCGGTACCGAGACGCGATCCTGGAAAGCGACACAGACTCCGCGGGGCGGCCCAAGCATGCGGTGGTCCAAGCGGTTGCGGCGTTTCCTTACAGAGAGCCAGAACCCGGTACCTTTCGGGAGAGCCGGCTGTGGAAATCGTTGGAGCGGCTGGGTATCGGTGCCGTTCCGTTATTGCCGGGCCACACGGACTACCTCAGGGAGTGGCTCCGTCAGGCGATGCAGCGGGGCAGCTGGGCCCTCGCGGAGCGAGCGATCGCCCATCGGGCCCATGAGCAAATGCAAAAGTGGCGTCAAGCCGCGAGCGAACCGGTGCTCATCGGTGTCCTGCGCGGTGACAATCCCGCTCAACACCTGCAATGGATCATCGAGGAGCGATGCTACTACATGCCTCTGCGCCGCACTCAGGAACGCCAGTTTGTGGCTCGCTGGGTCGCCATCTACTCGCCGGCACCCCTCCGCCACCCGGCGCCGGGCGCGGTGACCCATGTAGCGCCGGTCTTGGACGTGCAAGTGGTCCCGCGACGGGACATCCATACTCCTTGGCAACCCCATCGGGACCTGGACGAGCCGCAGGTCGTATACAAGCTGGGCGAGGTACGCACCCTGGCCTTTCCTATCGAGAACATCGGCCCCGATGGCCGCGGTCAGCGGCTGTCCTCCCACCGTTGGACGTCGCGACTCGGACTCGAGCGCGCTCAGGTTCTGTCTGAGTTGCTGCTGGAAACCGAACCGGAGTGGAGGTTATATGAGGAACTGCAGGCCAGGGGCATTCCTTTCCGCGTCGTCCACGGTCCTGTGACGTTGACCAATGGGGACAGCCCGGCCGGCCGGGCCCGGTTTCTCATCGCCGACAACGTTTACGTCCGCTACGCAGGAGCAGCGGGATTTGTTTGCCGTGACAGCTCCATGCGAGACCGTCTCGCGTCACGGATCGAGGATGTCATCGCGTTTCTCGAAGCGATCCGCACTCCTAACCGTACAGGAGACGGAGAACCGTTGACACATCCTCGAGCCAATGATCTCCAATAAAAAGGAAGTATGGGCTCGGATTTCGCTGACATAGTGCCGGGAGCCGTTTGGCACCAACTGCGCCGGATCCGGGTGACCGATATCCAACTCGGGTCCAAGCGACTGATGCAGTGCACGGTGCTGATGGACACCCTACGGCGTCTGCTGCAAGCGAGCGGTCATGACTCTAGGAGGACGGGCAACCCGCAGTGCGCGGGTACCACTTCCGGATCGGCGGCCACCAACCCGCCGGCCTGGGCGCCCCTCGGGTCACGGGCCGTAAGGTTCACTCCCCTGCTTGGATTTGGGCCGCCGCGGTCACACCGGCGATGCGCCCCCAGCCCAACGCTGTCAACAGACCATTTCCGGGCGAGTAGCCGCGGCAGCCGTTGCCCGAGATGCCCACCGCCACGCCACCGCCGCAAAAGAGGTTGCGTATGGGCGTCCCGTCCTCCCGCAGCGGCTGCGCATTCCGGTTGACAGCAAGGCCGCCCTGGGTGTGGAAGAGCGCCGCCCGCACCCGGATGCCGTAGAAGGGAGCCTGCAGCGGCGCAAACCCGAACTGGGTGCGGCCCAAGGCGTCCGGGATCTCGCCTCGCGCCGCCTGGTTGTAAAGGCGCACGGTTTCGGCAAGACCCGGCCCGTCCACCCGCAGCGTCTCCGCCAGCGGCTCGAGGTCGCAGCCGCCCCGCACGGCGCCGGACTCCACCAGCTCGGCGAAGTTGGGGTCGTGCGCTTGCATGTCCCGGTAGATCCGCTCGTCGAAAACCACGTAGGCCAGGCCTTCGGGCTGCGCTTGGACCTCCACGGAGGCGGCGGAGTAGCCGCTGTTCTCATTGGTAAAGCGGCGGCCGAGGCTGTTTACCAGCAGCCCGCCCTTTTCCATGATGGCCCAGGTGACCAGCAAGCCATGGGGATATGCCACGGAGCCGTGGCCCTGAAAGGCGTCCATGTGGCGCGTCGCGGCGCCGAGCTCCATCCCCCAGCGAATCCCGTCGCCCGTATTGCCGGGGTGGCCGAAATATAGAGCGCCGGCGATCTCGGGACAGTACCGGCGCACCATTTCGGCATTGCCGCCGAAGCCGTTGTTGGCCAGGATCACTTTCCGGGCGCGAATGGCTTCCCCGCCCTGTCCGGGGTCGCCGCCCGCCCAAACTCCCACGACCGCCCCCGTCTCATTGGTGATCAGCCCGGTCACGGGCGTAGACGTCACCAGCGTGATCAGGGGCTGGCGGGCCACTGCCGCCATGAACCCGGCGATGAGCTCCTCACCGCTGCGGGAGGGCGGCGCGTGAAACCGATACACCGATTGCCCGCCGTACAGGAAATCGGTCACGAGCCGCAGCTCGTGTCAACGCCGAAATGATGTTGGGTCTCCCGCAATTTCGGTGCAGGTAGGTCACGACTTGGAGGAATTTCCTGGCAAGCCGCGAACCCCTTCGCAGCTATTTGCCATGGGGTTGCGCGGCTGTGTGGAAACACCTTCGGCACCTCGGTCTGAACATCCAGAGGCAAGAGTCTTCGCCGTCCGACATCACCCTCACCGTCGAGAGCTCCCGATCAGGGGCCCAGTGCCCCCTGTGTGGTCGGGTCTCCCGCCGAAAGCATAGCCGTTATACCCGCTTCCTCATGGACTTGCCCGCCGACGGTCGAACGGTCAACATCCACCTCTCCGTTCGCCGGTTTCGATGCACAAACCGCGCCTGTCGCCGGCGCGTCTTCGCCGAACGCTTTCCCCAATTCGTCCGCCCCCATGCCCGCCGCACAGAACGGCTCGACGACC
>LZRQ01000088.1 GCA_002159155.1 Firmicutes bacterium ZCTH02-B6 | reverse complement strand
GGTCAGAGAAGGTGAACGCGCTACCGTGAAGCAGATAGAGGCTCTCAATAATAACAGGGCTGGTGGTGTCTCGGATGATCACGGTGGTCGCCGCAGCAATCGAGTTGATAAAATTCACTTCTCTTGCTGGGCTGCCCGATGTTGTGTTGCCAGGCAGTTGGGTTGCTACACGCGCCAGTTTGCTGCCCGATAGTGTAGTTCTCAAGGCCCGCCGCCCGTTAATGACCTCGATGAGCTGCTCAAACGGCCACAGGGCCATCACAATCCCTCCTCGATGACGTCTCCCCTGATGGTCAGGGTCTTGTCTGCCGCGATCCGCACCAGCGGCCCGCTGGGGTCCTCGATCAGTTCCGGTACCACGAGGTGCCCAGTGTCACTGATGTGGATGTGCTCATCATCGACCCACACGGCGTCGATGCCGAACAGCGCGGCCAGTACATCGGCAGCCTCCTGCTCATCATCTATCTGCAACTGGTCATCGACCTGCCGCTCGTCGTCGACCTGCTGGCTGTCATCAAAGCCACGCACAACCTCGTGCAACTCCCCGGCCAGCAGTAGATCGCCGTCCGCGCTGAGCCGGAACTGCACGCTCACGTTATCACCTCAATGTCCAGGGTATTGAGTGTCGAATTGTAAACCAGGCGAAAACGGCCGCCGAAAGTAACGGCATGACTGGCCATGGCTAGATCGCCCTGCATGGTGTCGCCCGACTTGGACACCGCGTACGCCCGAGCCGCGGCTAACGCAGCGTCGGCCTTGGCCTGGGCGCCAGCCGGCGTCTCAGCCCCAATGTCAGCAGGCGTCAGTTCGTCGGCGCCACCAATGGCATGGCTTGAGGCGTGTGGACCCGGTGGGAACTGCGACGGCTTGTTCTCAAGGTCGTCCCACGTCGCCACGCCGATGCGATCCCACGTCGTGCCGCGGTCCCGGTAGATCCGCCGGGTGTCGGTGGCGATGTACAGCCGGCCGGCAGTCTCAGGCGATGGCGCTGGTCGCTCGTTTTCCGGCCCAGCCATCATGCCTGGCACTCCCGACTCGTTGATCACGCGGGCCAGCGTGGCCGCTTCCAGCTCAAGTAGGCTCTCGAAAACCCGGTGGAAGAACCAGTTGAACCACGGTGCGGGTGGGTGGCTGCCCACCTCCCAGCCTAGGTCCTCGATAATCGCAGGCGGCGGCTTCGGCCCGGGCACTCGCCACTCCGGCGGGTCAGTCAGGATTGCCACGCACGATCACCTCACAATTGGCAGTTCGGGCGTCGGGGCGTCGTAGTAGGCGCCTAGCGTGCCGCCCTTGGCCCGGTCCACATCAGAGAAACCGCGGTCCTCGTCGTACTCCACCTGGTCCGGGAATCGGCTGAAGCGGAATGTACCCCGCAACAGCACCGCCGCGCGCACACCGGCGGCAACAATCAGCTGCATGATCTGCGCCCAGCGCTCTGGTGGCAGCTGGTACTGCGCCAAAGCCCCCAGAGGCGCAGCAATCTCCACCGCCGCCGGCTCCTGCTCGACGCGGCGCCACAAGGGCGTGACTGTTACTTCGCTAACCGGAATGGACAACATCACGGAGACGATCTGCTTGATGTCGTCCACGTCGCCGGCCGACAAGTTGCGAGCTATCTTCCCTTTAATCAGGCCCCTGTAGGTGTAGTCAGAAACTTGGCCCCGGTCCTGCGCGACGTTCGCACCCAGCATGTCCAACGTGTACCCGCTGGCCTGGTCTATGTCCCGGTACCGCTCCGTCGTCTGCAGCGCTTCCCGCACCTGGGCGAACTCGGCAGCGATGACTCGAAACAGGCGAAAAAGGCGACTGCTCTTTTCTTTCGCATAGGTGTCGGGCAAGCGCCGGATCAGCGCTTCCGCCTCTTCGATTTCGCGCGCCTCATCAGGCACTTGTCACCACCACCGTTGCCGGCGTCGCCTCAGGTACCTGCCGGTCGCTGATCGGGATATTGGCCCTGCCCGTTGGATCCGGCGCCGTGCCGATGGTGACGTCCAGGTCATGGACGCCCGGCACGCTCCGGGCCGCCTCGATGACGGCAGTCCAGATGACGTCAGCACCCAGGCCCAAGCCGTTGTGCGGCTGGCCTTGGGTGTCCGTGCCGCCAATGTACCGGATGACAGCGTTGCGGACCTGGTCGTCGCCGTCGAGCGGGTACAGCGTATCTTTGACCACCTGCACCCGCACATAGATCGGGACCACCTCGGCCCGGCTGAACCGGACGATTTGCTCCTGGCCTCCTGCATCGCGGACTGGCACCTCGACCGTGCCGTAGGGCTGTATGCCGGCGGCGATGGTGCGGTGGATGGCATAAGCGATGTCCTCGTCGGCGCCGCCAAGAGTCACGACCTCGACCGACTTGGGCGGCCGCCCCTCCTCGTCGACCTCCATGGTCGGGTTGTGGAAAACCCTGGCCGTCCGGACGCCCGGCACTTCCAGCACTGAAGCTAGGATAGAATCGAGCGTGGACGCCCCGCCACGAGCGAGGCTCAAATAGTACCGCGTCCGCAGCTCCCGGTCCGTTTCCCGGTCGAGACCATCAACGTTGCGCGGGTGGTCAATATTCGTTACCCCGGACACCCCAGGCATGGGGTTCGTAATGCGGGTAATTTGCCCAGGTGCCACGTTGCCATTGATGCCCGGCTCCACCGCCTCAGCCAGCACCTCTGCCTGCCCCGTGTCGTCGATGGCGCGGGACTCGACAGTCGCGAAGCGGGTACCCTGTTCCGTTTCCACCAAAAAACCCTGGGGTATCGTTACCCCAGGGTCGCCCGTGAACACCAACATCCGACGAGCTGGGCTTGCTGGTCTGCGTGCAATCCCGGCGTACTTAACCGCGTAGTCCAAGCTCTGACCCGTGGCCGTGTCAACGAAAGCGGAGTAGTAAACCTTCTCGGCCACCATCCAGATGAGCGAGAGGCCGAAGGCGATGACCCGTAGAAACAGGGCCAGCGGCGACGCGCTGGATAGGTCGATGTCAGCTCCAAACAGGTCTTGCGCCTTGCGTTCCATGTCGGCAATGATGTCCTGGTAGGTCTTGCGCCTAAACCCCTTGTCGGTGATGCCCCAGTCCATTAAAGGGCCACCTCCACCCTATCAGCCAACGTCGTCCCACCCTTGAGCCTCACCTGGAACTCGATAGGCAGCGTGCGGTCCTGGGTCAGCTGGCCGATGGTGAGCGATTCAACCCGCTCCACCTGCTCGTCGGAGTGCAGCGCCTTCAGAATCTCGGCCCGGATTCGCTCCCGGGGCACGCCCTTCTCGACCAGCTCCAGCCAGGGCACACCGAGAAGGACGTCCAAGAACCACTCACCCGCCCGGGTGCCCAGCCGCAGGCGCAACCGCTGCCGCTCGGCCGTTTGCTCCGCGTCTGACTCGACCATCTTGAGCTGCCCCAGGCGATCGAACTCCAGGTCCCGCGTCTCGGGATCGATGTAAAAGCTCCGCAGACCGCTCATTTCAAGAACACCTTCTCCGATGGCTCCGGGCTAGGAGTGGTCGGCGGCCCCGTCGTGCCAGACCCCGGCCCGTCCGTCCAGGTGTACGGGTGCTCGTGGGTATCCAGCCATTCCTTGAGGCTCGTCCCGCGGGCGGCACCCTCCTGCGCCCCCTCGTCAGCCAAGTAGATGCGCCCGGCCGGGACGTGGATGATGCAGTCGCCAGATGCCTTGAGCACGATCTTGTTACCATTGTTGCGGTCGAAGAGCGCAACGTCCTGGCCGTGCTCACTTGGCAGGGCCCCCTCGCCCTGATGCAGCAGGCCCGGGATAGCGATGGCGTCGTCCAGCGCGTGCCGGCGCCGGAAGCGGGGGTCCTGCGGCTGGCCGTCGACGAGCAGGTAATCTAAGGCTCGCTCGCTGAATACCAGTAGCACGACGTCACCGCGCCGAACCGGAAGCCGCAGGACGAAAGGCCCCGCCTTGGGCATCCAGAAGGGAACGTCCAAGATGGGCGGCAACGGCTCGGGCTCGCCGTCCTTCGCCAGGCGCCGCTTGATGAGCGGCACGACCTCGCCGCGGAGGGTGGTGGGGTCGAAGCGCTCGACCCGGGCCGGCAAGGCGACATGCAAATCGTCCAGCGCCTGGTCAATCATCGTGGCCACGAGTCTCGTCAGCCTCATAACGGCACCACCGTCGCAATGGTCACATGCTCCGTAGCCCCGCCTTTGTGGCGCCCTTCCTGCACCCTGAACTCACCCCTGGCGGTCCGGCTGCGAATCTCCACCAGGCTGTCCGTAGTGATCCGGTGCTGCAGCAGCGTCCGGATCCGGTACGCTCCGGGGGCGTCGGTAACAGGCTCCGGCGAATCGAGCAAACCCGTCTCTGCCGTCAGCACCACACCCACCCGCTCGATGTAGTCCGGCGGAACCAGGTATACCGCCTGACGGGTGACGTGCAGTCGGGCGCCGGTGTCCGCGGCAATCACTTCAAGTGCCGCCTGGGCACTGGTCGAAAACGTTACGCCGCTGGGATACGTGACGTCATTGGGCAGATCAATGCGGCCCACCGACAACCCCAGCAGCCGGATGATGTCTCGGGCCACTTCGGACGCCCGCACGCCCTGGCGCCATGTCCGATTCACCCGAGCGCTGGTCCATTCGTGGGTGCCGTCGCCGATGATGATGGTGGTAACCTTGTCTACGCCCTCCCACTGGGTCGTGGCGCTTTCGACCGTGCCCACACCCACCGTGCCGATGTCGCCTTCATACCCGGCACGCACGACCACAGGCGCGGTCTCCTGGATCCGGGCAATGGTATCGTCCGACAAGTTGAAAACTCGGATGGTGCCGGTGTCCACCGCCCCTGTCCCGAATGGGATATCGAACTCAATGGTCAGCGGCGGTGACTCCAGCACCATGCCTGCGATGACGACCTCGGTGCGCCTGCCGAAGAAAATCATGCTACCGGCTCCGAAATCCAAAGGTGTACCTCAACGCCGAACACGTCACGCCCGACGTATTGCCGCTTTCCCGCCATGTCGGCGGGCACGATGCGAACGGGCGGCAGCCGGTCATCAACGATGCCGTCCAGCAGGTTGGCGCCGTAGATGACGGGCCGCCCGTAGACAATGGGCTCCCCACGCTGGTCGTAGATGTCAACCGTGTACAGGTCCGCGACACCGTTGTACCGGACCTCGAACCTAAGCAGAACCCCGGCCACGCGGGTTTGAAACCGCTGCGGGAAACCGGCGTTCACGTCAATGGGCAAGCACCGCCACTGCACCTACGCCGCCTCCCCTCCCTGGGTGCGACTCGGGAACAGAAGGTTGACGAGCCAGGATGCCGACAGCGCCTCGGCTTCCTCGACTATGTCAACGAGCTCCTCCTGTTGGAAGCCCCGCTCCACAGGCGGTGGCTCAACATCCACGGCCGTCACAGGGTCTGGTGCAATGAAGGCCCGTGTCTCCAGTCGCGCGACCCGCACCTGTTTCAGAGTCATGGTGAACTGCACGCCGTTGGAAATCTGCACGGTGTGCGACGGCTCGAACGACTCGATGGTGACGTTCTCCCAAACCGTGACTCCCACGTAGGAGCCCACCGGCCGAGTCTCCGCCAGCTCGATAAGCCTCTGATAGCGGGATTCCCAGTCCGGACCCGCGATGGTGGCCGTGATGGTCAGCGTGCGAGGCAGGGGGCGGGAGTGGTCGGCCACCGCCGTTCCGTCCTCCACGGCGTGCTCGCTGACCTCGTTGCGATACGATGGCCGCTCTTCCAGCACCGCATCGAGCACGACGTCAAATAGCAGCGCCAACCGCTACACCCCCTGCAGCGCCACCGCGTGATACTCGGCCTGGAAGTACTCTTCCAGCACCTCACGGATCTTGTCCGCTGTGAGCTGTCCAATGGCTTCCGCGTCCTGGCGGCCGGCACCGCGGGCGTCGACCGTCACGTCGATCTGGAACGTCTGGACGATGCCGCCAAGACCGGCCGGGGCAACAGCCGAGGCCTGCTGAATTGCCCGCGCCACCTGTGGCGACAGATGGATGTCACCAACGGCGGATTCGAGATCACTCAGGCTCGCTTGCTGGATCCCACGGGCCAGCTCCTCCACCATGCCGGCGCCAACTTGGTCCAGCTCGGTAAGTGGCCCCTGTTCTGCCGGGGACCGGGGGAAGAATCCCATGATCATCTCGGCCAGACCTCGAAGCGGTCCCGGGATCAGCTCCATCGCCGCGGAGAACGCATCGGAAAGCAGCTGGCCGAAATTGAACGTGTCCGCAAACCACGCCTTGATGCCTTCCCACCAACTGGATAGCCGCACCATCGTCCGGTCGGGCAGCGTTGCAAACCACTCGATGATCCCGTCGATGGCGCCGCCGACCGACGCGCTGACGGAAGCCCAAATTTCCCCAATCCGCGCCGTGGCCTTGTCCCAGTTGCGGACCAGGTAGTAAATGCCGACTCCTAGGGCGATGATGCCGGCTAACACCCATGTCATGGGGTTGGCCAACAAAGCGGCGTTGAATGCCAGAGCAGCCCTGGTCGCACCGGCTAACCCGCCAAGCAGTTGGGCACCAAGCGCGATGCCGGCCCGGCTGATACCGCCCGTGAACATCGCAGCGTGCCGCACGCCCGCCAGCAGCAACTGCGCACCCATGCGGGCGATGCCGACAGATGCCTTTGCCCCCTGCACGCCCAGCATGGCCGTGTTGACCGCGGCCCGGGCCATGGACACGGCGAACCGGCCCGCGGCGACTCCCGAAACATAGATGAGCCTCGGACCGAAGACCGCTGCCAGCAAGCCCCCAACGACCTTGAGAACTGTCCCGTACCGCCCGAGGTTTTCGGGCAGCGTCTCACCGAACGTCTTTGCCCACGCAATCGCCCGGCCGGTCAGCGTGTCACCCTCGCCCCGCAAGTACATCCAAACGTCCTGCAGCAACAGGGCGGCTGCAACGACGCCTGCGATGGTCAGAGTGACAGGCAGCCATGCCGCCGCTACTGCCGCTCCGGCTTTGGCCCCCGCGACGCCGACAATCGTCAACGCCGCTTTGAGCATGGCGAACGTCTTGACCATCGTCCCGATCTGCGGGATCAGGAACGAAGCGGTCAGCGTCATCGTGCTCAACATGGCCACCGCGCCGAGCCCGACGGCAATCGCCGTTTGCACCGGCCCGGGCAGGCGGTTGAATACGTTGATCAGAGCTCCGAGCGCCTGGGCGCCCAACCGCAAAACCGGTACGAACGCGTTGCCGATGGTAATCTGGGCCGTCTCAATGGCACCTCCCAGTTCCTCCAGCGCGCCCTTGAGGTTGTCCATCATGCGGGCTGCCACTTCAGCCGACACACCGGCACTGTTACGCAGGGTATCGGCGTAGGCTGCGATCTCCCGCGCGCCGACCTTCATCAGCGCGGACAATGCCGACACGCCTTCGCGGCCGGCCAGCATTTCGAGATACGCGGCCCGCTGGGCGTCGCCCATGTGCGCCGTGGCCTGGGCGATTTGGTCAAGGATGTCGGTAATCGGCAGCATGTTGCCGGCCGCATCGACGGTCTGAATCTTCAGGTCCGAGATGGCTTTAGCAGCCGCTCCCGTCGGGGCAGCCAGTGACGTGAGAATGGTCCGCAGCGCCGTGCCTGCCACCGTGCCCTGTAGGCCGGCGTTTCCCAGCATGGCCGTCAGGGCGGCCACGTCCTCGATCTCCATCCCGAGGCTGGCGGCCACCGGAGCCACCAGCTTCATGGTCTCGCCCAGGCTTTCCAGGGTCGTGTTGGAGCTGGTAAACGTGGCAGCGAGGACATCGGCAATCCGCGTGGTCTCCTCGGCCCGGAGGCCAAAGCCGCTCAGGATGTTGCTGACGATGTCCGCCGTCCGGCCGAGGTCAGAGCCCGCGGCGGCCGCCGTGGCCAGGAGGCCAGGCATCGCGGCTATGGTCTGCTCCACGTCGAAGCCGGCCATGGCCAAGTACGTCATGCCCTCGGCGGCCTGGGACGCCGAGAAAGCGGTGGTCGCACCCAGTTCAATGGCCGTCTTGGTCAGCCGCTCCAGGTCCTCGTCCGACGCCCGGGACACCGCGGCAACCCTGGACATCGCCGCCTCGAAATCAGCAGCTGTCTTCACGCTGCTGGCCAGCAGGCCGCCCGTGACGGCCGCCGTACCGGCCAGGATGGGCCGCAGCTCTTTGAGCTGGTTGCCCCATCCCTCGATGCGCTGCTGGTTCGCCGCCCACCAGCCCGCCAACCCGGCAGCCGCTTCGGACGCCTGGGCCATGCTCGCAGAGGCGGTCTGGCTCATCGCCTGGATTGCGGCGCCCAGCTGCTGCCCCTGGCTTTCCGCTGCCAGCAGGTTTTCCCGGAAGGCATCGGCCCGCGCGTCGGCCTCGGCCAGGCCGGAAGGGTTGATCGCGTAGCCGATAGCGATGAACATTTCCCGCAATGCATCCGCAGCCACCGATCAACCCTCCCTTACCGCTTGACTTTCACCGCCGGCAGCCGGGGCGGGCGTTGCTGCATTTCCTCGGCGATCCTGGCCCGCTCGGCGGCCAGCGCTTCTTCGTGCATGTCCAATGCCGCGTTGGCCTCTTCTACCTGGTCCCACGTCATCGCGCGGACCTCGGAGTACGAGAAATACCCTGAGAAAACCAACCGCCAGAGGCGCCATTGGCGGCGTGCCCTCTGGCGGTACCGTCCGGGATTCTCGTTGTTCTGCTTACGGCTGGCGAAAGAACAGGTGGTAGTACAGCTGCCACAGCTCCGCTTTGTCCAAGAACTCGTTCACTGCCCGGATCAGCGCGTTGATGTCGGCCAGCGAGCGCAGTTGGTCGGGCGAAGCGCCGGTAATGACGCCGCGCTCCACGCAGCCTTTGAGGAAGGTAGCCCGGCGCAGCTGCCCGTTCGGCCCGACGTACTCCGCGGCGGCCCATACCTGCCACGGCACCCCGGGATGGTGCAGCCGGAACTCCAGCCCGCCGATGACGACCGTCTCGTCGTCGGGCAACTTGAACGAATCCACCGTGAGACCGGCTGGCTTCGTGATGGTGTTCTCCAGCATGGTGTTGAGCAGCCGCTTAGCGCCCTCCACCGAGCGGTTCTCCAGAAATTCGTCCATCTGCTCCAACTGCCACATGGCCGACGGCAGCTGGTAGTGGTAGGTACGGTCGCCCAGCTGGATTTTGCCGGTGTTGCCAGGACTCATGCCTGGGTCGCCCCCTCGAACGCGGCGTCATAGTCAGCGACGCGGATGACCCATTCAACCGACCCGACCTCGGCGCCGCGCTCCCAGGGCGGCACGTTGGCGATCCGGCAGTCGCTGCCGCTGATGGACACGTCTCCCTCGAAGTTCCGATCCTGCACTGAGATGGTGATCTCGGTGCCCGGCTGGTCCTGCTCCTTGAAGAGTCTCGTCAGAAACGCATTGGAGGCGCTGTTGTGCTTGAGCGTGATGGTGATTGTGCCAGTGTTGTTGCCATTGCGGACCCACGTGACTTCGCCTTTGGCGCCTACATGCGGCTCGGGATACCGCTCCGTGGCCCGCTCGCCGCGGATGAACGTCCCGTCGGCAAAGCCGACGACCTCCTGGCCGTTGATGATGACGGCCACGTTGCGGGGATCGTAAAGATCGGCCATGTTTTAGCTCCTCCTTCCTGGCCAAATGAAGCGGGGGGCGCCGTTCAGCGCCCCCGTCTCCTGTCT
Organism: Firmicutes bacterium ZCTH02-B6; assembly: GCA_002159155.1. Lineage (GTDB taxonomy): Bacteria > Bacillota > Limnochordia > Limnochordales > ZCTH02-B6 > ZCTH02-B6. Next base: position 4,042 of record LZRQ01000088.1, on the reverse strand, counting down.
CGTTACACCCGGACGACGCCCGTCACCCGAACCCGATGCACGGCGCCGGCCAGGACGGCCTCCCAATACACGTCCGGCAGGATGCGATTGGCCCGGTCGTTGGGGTCCACGTCCTCCCGACGCGGCGCCCGGACAGTAAAGAGCCCGGTGCCGTCGTCGGCCCGGGCCACAATGCCCAGCGCGGTCGCCTGCTGCAGCGTGGTGCGGATGGGCTCGACGATCATGCTGATGCCGATGTTGTCATACGGCACCTTATCGTTGACGTAGGGCACCCGGCTGATACGCTCTTCCATCCTGGCTTTGAGCCAGTCCTTCGCCAGCTGGATGTCGGCGTAGGTGCCGTCAGTGACAAAGCCCTCGCTGGTCTGCAGCACACCGAACTTGGAGACGTACGTAATCCCGCCGGCCTCGTGCAACTGCTCGATCTCCGTGACGGTGAAGCCGGCCTCCGAGACCCCGTCAAGCGTCTTGAACTTGAACGTGGCGGCGCCGGGCTGGACGGGCGCCATGCGGCCCACCAAAGCGGCGTCCGGATAATCGTCGGGCTTCGTATGGGCGAAATAGATCACCCGGCTGCTGTTGATGGCCTGGGCCTGAGCCACGATCTGCGCCGCCGTCATCCCGCTCTCGTTAGTGCAGACGAACATCTTGCCGGCCGCGCTGACCCAGTCCCCGAGGTCCTCCAGATCGCTTTCCTGCTGCTGCCGCGGCGCGAAAACCAGCCAGTACCAGTCGTTGTGCTGTTGGACCAACTGGTTAAGCGCGGCCGCCAGGTCGCCGGGCGTCGGGGTCGCGCGAGTGACGCTGTAGATAGCGACCCGCCCCGGATTGGGCGACTGCCGGAAAATCGCCTGGGCAGCCAGGTGTTCCGGATCCGTTGGCTGGAAATCCTCGGCCACCGCCGACAGGGACGTGTACACCGTGTACGGGTGGTCCTTCGTCGTCCCAAAAATCAGCGGCAAACCAAAGCCCTTCTGGGTGAGGGACCTGGTCTGGTCCTTGATGACGATCTCGACATCCGTCAACGGCACTGTCATCACTCTCCTTACAGCTCGATCTCCCTTGTGACGCCATCCATGCCGGTGATGCGCACCCGCTCAATGGTCGGCACCGTCACCTGCACGATGTCCAGCACCCGCAGGCGTACGTCGAATCCTTGCCTGCGCTCGACCTGCTCGTCCAAAATCACCGTCCGATCCGTGATGGCCGTCACCTCCACGATGACGGCGCCGGTGGGCTGCAGCCAGTCGCCACCCAACTCGGGAATAGCGACCCAGTCATGGGCCGCCTGCGTGAGCGAGTGGATCCTGAAACCGTCCGTGTCGAACAGCGTCACCGAAAGAGTCATCACCGGGTTGCGGACGTACGTGTACTGCACGTCCAGCGGGAACCGCGGATCCTTGGACGGCACCGTCTCCCGGGTGCGCCGCAGGTTCCCAGCCTCGGGCGTGATGGCGATCCATTTGAACCCAACGAACGGGTACGGCGGCGCCGGCGCATCTTGGTCCCGCTCGATGACAGCGGTGACGCCGAGCGGCTGCAGATGTGCCCGCAGTCCGGTGACAATCCGGGTCTGAAGAGTCGCCATGTCGATCACGGCGACCCCTCCCGGAGCCGCTTGGCCACGTAGCGCCGCAGGTTCGCGACGCGGTCGTAGTTGCGCAATTCCCGCAGCTCGTACGTGCCCCCGTCCCGTCGGAATTGGGTCCCGATGGGCAGGTCCACTTTGCCCTCGACGATGACCTTCACATCCTCAGTCGTGTACGTCCCGCCCTCATAGAACTGAAGGTCATAAGCCGTCATTGGCAGAATGGTGGCCGTGGCCGAAACCGTCTGTGGCGGCTGGCCCGGCACCCAGCGCCCCATATCGTCGTAGTACCCGCCCGTCCCCGGGACCGTAAACTCCACCTGCTCGCCGAACGTCCGGGCCATGAAGCCCATGTTTAGCCGCATCATGCACGACGCACCACCCGGAGGCGGATGCCCTGGGTCGTCTCCAACACGCCAGTCCGGCCGATGAGGGGTCTGGCGTGCCCCTTTAGCGCCACGGTGAACGGGTCGTTGGGCTCAAACCCATCACCCCGAGCGACCCGCTCGATGACGGCCTGCTGGATTGGCTTGGCCGTCTCAACCAGCGTTTCGTAGGCGTCCAGCTCGCCCCTCATCATCCGAGTGATGGATTCGGTTGCGGCCTCCCGCAACGTGTCCTCACTCTCATCGGCCGTTGCCCGCAAAAACGACCGTTCAGGGATGCGGAATCGCCCGCCCACCTTGGGAAGCGTGTCCGTCGGTGCGCCGTACTCCCGGGCCAGCAGCCGCAGCAGCTTGTGGAGCTCCGGCGTCACGGGCTGGTCAACACCAAACTCGTTGGCGGCTGCGACTTGCACTAGCCGCGGTGCATCCTCGAAAATGCCGACACGAGCCTCCCGCTGGTTGATGCGGGCGATGACCCGGAGGATATTGGGGATGCGGCTTTTATCCCGCACCTTCGCCATTACGCCCACCTCACGTACGGCTCCAACAGCATGGCGGCTTGCTGCGGGATGCCCTGCCGCCCACCCTCGGACCAGTGGACCCGGATCTGTTCCACCTGGAGGATCTGGGCGTCCACCGGCTGCCCCATGGACTGAATCCTGTTCGCGGCGATGATGAGACAGGCGGCCTCGATGTCGTGCGGCAAGTCCCTGGTCAGCCCCGAGTCCGCGGCCGCCTGCGCCGGCGTCACGTAGCCGCCCGTATAGGTGACCACGACGTTTGGTGCCGCGGCCTCCGGCCATACGCCGTATCGCCGGGTAATCAGACCGGCCTTCGCGTTGATGGCGACGTCCTCCAGTGGGACGGGCTCGCCGTACAACTCGATGGAGTCAACCGTGACGATGGGCGTAAGCGAGAGCATCAGCGATGCTGTCCCGTGGCCGACCAGCTGCTCCGTGACCGTCCGCCGGGCAAAGTCCCGCCGGCAGTAGCGGCGGATGGCATCGCTGGCCGCCTCGATGGCCCGGGCCAGCAGCTCATCCCGCGACGTGTCTTCCGCCGGGATGGAAAGCTCTGCTTTCAGTACCGGAACAGTGGTCAACGCATCGGGAGACAGCATCGCTTACTTCTCCTTCGCCTGTTCCTTCTCGGCCTTGGCCCCGACGGCAGCCTCAAGGGCAGCGACCCGGTCGGCAAGTTGCGCCAGCTCGGCCCGGATCGCGTACTCCTGGCCTTCGTCATACGGCTGGGCGTAGCCCGCGGCGATGAGCCGCCTGGCCTCATCCTCTGGCCGCTCGATGACGGCGCCGGCCCGGGCCAGCGTGCTGCTGACCGTCATCCGCACCTTCACAAAGCCCTGCTTTGCCTTCTGGCTCATGGTGTCACCCCTTGCAAGTAGAGAGGGCGGCTGCTCGGGGCCGCCCTCTGTCTCTCGCTGCTGTTGCCGTTAGGACGCCGGATGCTCCAGCGCCTTGATCGGGTGGGTGCCGGCGTCAAGCAGCGTGCCGTCGTGGCGCGAGAAGGCCAGGAACGCCACCTGCCCGTACTCGGCGTAGACTTCGTCCAAGCGGATCAGCAGGACGTCCATGACGTCCCGGATGTAATACTTGGAGAAGTCGCCGAAGAGCACCGACTTGTTCCCGGCACCGATCTGCGGCATGTGATTGTTCACCACATACCGATGACCGAGGATGGTGTCGGGTTCACGCACCGCAAGGCCAGGCAGCCACAGCGGCCGCCCTTCCTGGTCCCGCAGGTTCTTCAGGAGCCGGAGGGTGTCGTCGTGGAACATGAACTCCGCCTGCGCCCGGTAGGCCGGGTCAATGGAGTGGACCAAGTCGACCAGCTCCAGGTCCGTGATACCGCTCGCGGAAGCAGCGGTCTTGCCGACCACAGCAGCCGTGACCACGCCCTTAGGCTCGCCGGTTCCGCTGCCGACAGTGAAGTGCCGGTTCGTGACGCGGCCGATTCGCTCGCCCAGCTTGGCTGCGATGTAGGTCGCCAGGTCGAAAGCGCTGTCCTGCAGCAGCTGGAACGACACCCGGATAGCCTTGGAGCTGTACATGTG